>JADFIX010000015.1 GCA_022566435.1 Planctomycetota bacterium | reverse complement strand
TCGGGGCAATACAGAGGTGTCGCCCCTGCCGGGGCTAGAGCAGTTCCCGTTTTCGTATACCGGGTCAAGTACCATGCGCAGCCCATCGAGCGGCGAGAAACCGCGCAGGCTGAAGCCTGCGGCTCGGAACACAGAAACGGGAAGTGCTCTAGCGACGGAAAGGGTGCATTCTATCCCATGGCTGCCCGCCATAGGCTACGAACCGTTCGCCCCTGACGGGGCTAGGAGCGCAAGCCCAGAGCAGCCTAGAATGGGATGCTTCCTTCCGCGACGGACTATTCGACCACGCGTCGCCTCAACGCTGGCACGAGCTTGTCGGCTAAGGTCGGTGCCTTGCCGATCATGTGCGAAATGTGGTAGTTGAGCACGCCGAACGGGCCGACCGTCGTGCCATGGTCCGCACCGTCGCGCAGGATGGCCAGCGTCGCCGGAAGGATCTCCCGCTTTTCAACGTGTCCCGGCTCGCAGTGGCGGCAGATCATGCCGCCCTCGAACGAGGAAAAGTGCGTCAGATCGCCCGTTCGACCGCAGAGCGTGCAAACGTCGAACAGAGGGAGCGAGCCCGCCGCTTCCAGCACCGCCCGCTGATACGCCACGACGACCGGCAGCACATCATCGTCCACTTCAGAAAGCGCCGACAATATATCGACGAGAGCGGAAAACAGCGGCGGATGCGGGTCCCAATCCTCGGTGAGCTTGGCGGTAATCTCGGCCGCATACAGTGCCGCGTAATTGCGAATCAGCTTTTCACGAAGCCCGGAGAGTACGCGTGTTTGCGTCCATTCGGTGATGGGTACGAGTCCGGCGGGGCGCTCGTGCCGGACACTGACGACCAGGTTTCCAACGTCCAGCAGGTCGATCCCCACCGCAAAGCGTTTTTTTGTGCTCTTTTTCAGGCCCTTTCCGATCGCACGCACCTTGCCGTGTTCTCGTGTGAAGAACACAATGACTTGCGACGTTTCGGAATAGTCGAGCCGCGTGAGGACGACGGCCTGGTCGCTGATCGAGTTCATGGCTCTATCGTATGCGATTCGGGCGGGTCGGATAAGATACGTCCGGTCCACAGGGTACGAGACTCGGGTCGGCTGCAGTCTGTCATACTACTAGTGATCGTCGGATGCCACTCTTTGACACCATCATCACCGTCACGTTGAATCCGGCGATCGACCGCATCATGGAGATCGCCGGCTTTCAAGTCGGCGGTCACCAGCGGGGTAAGACGGTCGCCCGAGTGCCTGCGGGCAAGGGCGTCAACGTCGCGCGGGCGTTGAGCGAACTCGGGGTCGCGAGCATCGCCACGGGCTTCGTGGGCCGCTTGCAACTGGAGGAATACGAAGCATCGTTTCGCGATACGCTCGTCCAACCACAATTTCTCGCCGTCGACGGCCGCACGCGGGAAAACGTCACCGTCATCGACCCCACGACCGCCACGGAAACCCATCTTCGCGACGCTGGTTTGTCATCGACCCCGACGGACCTCGGACGACTCCGCAACAAGATCAATCTATTGGCCAAGCCCGATCGGCTGTTTGTCTTTTCGGGCTCCCTGCCGACCGGCATGGACAAGACCGACCTTGTGGAGCTAACTGATATTGCGCTTTCGAAAGGCGCCGGCGTGGCCGTCGATGGACCGGGCGACTCGCTGGCCGCATTGCGAGATCGTGCCCTTTGGCTGATCAAGCCGAACAGGGAAGAGCTTGCCGCGATGGACGGCGGTCCGATCGAACGAACGGACGAACGGGATCCAATCGGCGGGGACGATATCCGCCGAATCGCGTGGCCCCTGACAACCAACGCCGGGGTGGTGATCGTCTCCTACGCGGCGGGCGGCGGATACCTATTCTCAAGGCAATCCTCGCTTCGCGGTCGCGTCGAATTCGATCCCGCCCGCGTCCGAAGCTCGGTAGGATGCGGCGATTGTCTGCTGGCCGCGTTCATTGCGGCGCAAAACCGCGGCGACAAAATCGAATCCGCCTATCGCTACGCCTTATCAGTCGCGACGGCAGCGGCCTACGAAATCGTGCCCGGTCGTTTTGATCCGGCGGTCATCGACGACCTGCAATCGAAGGTCGTGGTCGATCGGGTCCGGGGCACACCTCCGGCTGCGTAGTCTCGGATGCCTTTCCACCGCCGTCCGGTCATCTTCGACCGATGAAACCGACCATGTCTTCGAAAGACACTCCTTTTCGACATGCGAAGCCTGCGCACGCGAGTGCGAGCCAAGCGGAAGAATTCCCAAATATGAACGTTTCCCATTGCATGGTACCCCACACGCTGTCCGCTTCCAGCGAAACATCTGCCTCATACGCCAGGCACGCGACATATTTGGCGAGGACGACCGCGACCATTGCCACAACGACGATCGCGGTCCCGACCGGGTGAATCACCCCCGAAACGCGGTGCATGATGGAAAACAACACCCACGTCAGCAAGAATGTCGTCGCAAAACTCAACAGCCCATTCATGGTGAAACCAGGCAAACGGAACGTGATCCAGTAGAGCACCGTGCCGATGATCACCGCGGCGATGAAAACAGCCGCGGCTCCGCGAAACAAGCCCTGTTCCTGGGTCCAAGTATCGCGATCGTCTGACCTGAGATAGTCCGGGATTTCGTTAAAAGACGTCATTCGACTGGCACATCTTCCATGCCGGGTTTTGCCAGGCATCGACTGGTGGCTCTTCCTTCGAGCATACAGCAAGGAGCAGACAGCGACCATTCTATAGTCACTTGCCGTCTATCATTCGCCGGATGCGCGACAAAGAAAGTACAAACAGATTCAACGAGGCCTCGTCACGATGTCGCGGCGCAATTTGAACAGCTCCTTGAACGCCCGCGCAATCACACGAAGGTTGGCCCCGGTTTGTTCGCCGGCTGTTCGGGCATAGTGGTGGACGCCGGTTTGCCCGATGGTATAGCCGAGTCGTTTCGCCCGCGCGAGAATCTCGGCGTCAATCAGCGCGCCCGTGGACTTCATTTCGATCTCGTGGAATAACTTGCGGGGAAATACTTTGAAAGCGCAGTCGATGTCGCGCAGCCATAGGTTCAACACGGTGTTCACCAGCGTCGTCCAGGCAAAAGCGTTCATCTTGCGCACGAACGAATCCTTGCGGTCGAGCCGGTAGGCGCTGACGATATCATAGCGATCGAGGAGCGCAAGCAACGTGGGAATCTCGTTGAAGTCGAACTGCCCGTCGCCGTCGGTATAAAACACCCAGTCCTTGGCGGCTTCACGAAAACCCCGCTGCAAGGCCCCGCCGTAACCGAGATTCGGATGGTTATGGACCGCCTTGACGCGGTCATACTTGCTCGCGAGCCGATCGGCGATCTCACCCGTCCGATCCTTGCTACCGTCGTTGACGATGATGATTTCGTAGTCGTGGCTGATCTTCTCGACCGCGGCCAGGGCGGCCTCCGTCGTCGCCTCGACGTTGGCCTCTTCGTTGTAGCAGGGGAAAAAAACGCTGATGGATAAGGGCTCGCGGGAAGGTTTGTCCATGAAAGAGCGTACTCCGTTTCAAGCCCTCCCAAGCGGTCCAAGGCGAGTTCCGGGAAGGATTTCCAATCGATCGGCTGGCGAATTCAGCCTTGGTTGACCATCAGACAGTATCAACAGGATGGACGAGTTTCAAGCGAGGGAAAAACTGTCACGAAGCTCACGGAATCCCTGCGGCGTGGGCCGCGCTCTTCCCGTTCTTCTTGACGTGATAGAGTGCTTTGTCGGCTTCGGCGATGAGTTCGCGACCGGTGGAACATCCATTGGTCTTGACCGTCGCGATCCCGGCACTCATCGATACTCCGCCGCCGCCTGGCGACAGATGGGTGAACTGGGCGAACAAACGTCGCACTCGCTCGACAACCTGGATCGCCCCGTCGGACCCCACACCGGGCAAGAGAAGAAGGAACTCGTCGCCGCCGACGCGAATGGCGTGATCTTCCGGGCGTAGAGAACCGCTCAGGAGTTCGCCGACGAATTTCAACAGTTCGTCGCCGGCCTGGTGCCCGCAGGAGTCGTTGTACAGCTTGAAGTTATCCAGGTCGATCATCACCCCGCAAAGGTCCTTTCCCCGCGAACGCTGGGAGACGACCAACGGTTCGAGTTCCTGGTCGAGAAATCGGCGATTGCGGAGGCCGGTAAGCGGATCGATCAACGCGGTATCCTCGGCACGTCGGAGCTTGTGATCGAGACGGGCTTCTCTCCGCAGAAGCTGCTGCTTGATGTTGTAGGCGGCTTGGCGAAACTCGGATTCACACTTCTGAACCCGTTGCGCTGCATTCTGAATGTGCGCCGCAATGGTCTGCCATTCGCCCCACGGCTCCACCCTTGCCGCCGCAGTATCCGCGCACGCATGACGCGTGCCACCTGTGGCCGCCGAGAGCCGACGTAAACTTCTCGCGACATGCTTGTCAAACCACCGCGTGAGTAGCAAACCGGACACTCCGACAAGCGCGAACATGGTGGCCACAGCGCATGCGATCAATCCGCGGCGGAAACCCGTGATGGACTCATCGCTCAGCACGAAAACCGCCTTCTGAGAGTTTAGGCCGTCATCCCCGTTTAGCGGGAGCGCGACGGCCCATGCACGAACCGAGATTCCATCGACGGCGTACGCCCACCGAGTGACGATTTGACGATTCTCGACGACTTTGCGGACGACTCGAACGGTGGTCATGTCGCCCGCGAAGATTTGCCGGGCTGTTCCGTTTGCCGCCAATGGTGCAACAGCCAGCAAGTTCGGATAGCTGCGCCGTAGGCGCTCGAATGACTCTTGCAAATCACCGTTCGATCCGGGCGTTAGTGCAAGAGCACAAATGCGGGCACGCTCGATGGCGGAGGACTCGGAATGCCGCCGGTCGATCAAGACGACAACCGCCACGACGACGACCGCCGCGGCGATTGCGAGACCGGCGAGCACACGCCGTGAATGACGCGCGAACCCCACACCGATCGATCCCTGGGTGTTGATTACTCTTCCGCTCCTGCGACGGGTGCCGCGAAAAACCGCTCTATCACCGCCCAAAACCCTGACCTGGACAGCACACGAACCGCTCGCAATAAACGACCGGTCGAGACATGGCGATCCCCCTGCTTCAATCTACGATACAGCGCTTTTTTTCGTCGCTGGCATTATCGGAGCCGGTCAATATGGTCCGGTTGTCTTGAAGAGCGGCACCTGCTCGATCACCGGCACACCAGCAGCACGTGCTATGCCGCCACGGGCGTGTGTGATACCATCGGCCCTGCCCTCACCGGCGACACCGCGGCGTGACTCGCGATGCCCTCAGGGCATGTGGAGGGCTTCAGAAAAATCGACGTGACTGAGATGCTGGCGTGGTATCAGGCTTGGCGCGGATCTATTTCAGGCGCTAGCGGGGGGTAGGGTTGGAATATGACGGATGACCGAATCGAGATCAAGGATCTTCTGGTTCGTGGAATATTGGGCGTCAACGACTGGGAACGCACCAACAAACAGGACATCCTCATTAACGTCGCCTTGTTCGCGGACTTGAAGGCCGCCGGGGAAAAAGACGATCTCGAACACACCGTCAATTATCGCACGGTGGCCAAAGCGATCGTCGATCACGTGGAATCGTCCAAGCGTCTTACCGCGGAGGCACTGGCGGCGGACATTGCTAAGAAGTGTCTGTCGCATTCCGGCGTGGATCGGGTTCTCGTGCGGGTCGAAAAGCCTGGTGCTGTTCGCTTCGCCGGATCAGTCGGGGTCGTGATTGAACGGAGCGCGAAGGACTTTGCCTGACCGTGCATTCATCTCGATCGGTTCGAACATCGAACCGGGCAAGCACATCGTTCTCGGTCTTCAGCGTCTCGCCGAACTGGGGCGTGTACTTGCCGTCTCGAAAGTCTACGAGAACCCGGCGGTCGGTCCGTCCGGACAACCCGACTTCCTGAACGCGGCGATGCTCATCGAAACGAATCTACCACTGGATGAAGTGCGCGAGAAGTTGACCGAAATCGAAGACGAACTCGGCCGGACCCGTAGCGATGACAACTATGATGCACGAACGATCGACCTCGACCTTTGTCTTTATGGGGATTTTGTTTCGCGATCAGACGTCGTAGCGCTTCCCCACCCGGACATTCTCGAAAGAGCCTATCTCGCGGTGACGCTATCCGAGCTCGATCCGGAGTATCGTCATCCGGTCACCGACGAGCGACTCGCCGACCTCGCGGAGCGATTGCGCCCGGGTGCCAAACTCCTCGAACGAGCGGATGTGCGACCGAAACCGTCGCAAGAGATTTGACGGACCCCACGAGGTCACTCGTTCTCTAATGTTTGCGGCACCAGGTACCCGTGATTCGAGCGTAGCCATGCGATTACGTCTTTTCTCAACTTCTTGGCGGACTCCAACAGCTCGTCGGCGTCGGTCTGATTGACGACATCCGCCCTGTCGTACATCAACCTGTGTCGTGTGCGACGACAGATGTCGAAATAATCGGCTTGGTCATTCCACTCCGGCCCGAGGGTGTACTTCAGAGATTCGATCACCCGTTTATGCCCCTGATCCTTGCGGACCCTGTATCCTTCCGCGTGGAGCGCGAGCTGACAAAGCGTTCGCATCGCGGAATAGGCATGTTCAAACCGGCCGTCGAGGCTTATTTTCTCCAGCGAACCGTCGGCGATATCCCGATCAACCAGGCCTAATAGATCGGCAGCTTCCACTTTCGATGGGTCTGCCCGAACGATCCTGGAGTTTTCAAGCCATTGCTGCAAGCTCATGTTGTCCTCCAATGACAAAACGCTTCTTGCCCTTCTGTACTTCGACGGCGAAGGGAATCCTTTCCCTTAGTCGGCGGCGCCAATCATCGGGTGTATAGATCACGACATTCACTTGTCGCCCAAGTTGCTCTTCCGCACTCCGCAGACCGGGAGTCAGTTCTTTGAGCGTCACATTGCCGATCACCATCAGGTCGACGTCGCTTTCCTTACCTTGCTCGTTACACGCGGCCGACCCGAACACGAACGCGCTCTCAATGGAATCGCGAACGCCGGCGAGCGAGCGTTCTAATCGCTTCTCCGGAAGAATCCCGAGCCGTCGGACTTCTCTCGTGTCAACGAGCGCGCGAAGTGCCTCGAGTACATGTATGCACGGCTTCTTGACGGAAACCAGTACACGCTCAATCTGCTCGATAGGCATGGACGACCATTCCGCGCTCCCTCGCGTCGCGTACTCGGAAAGGACTTGTGCTGCTGCACGAGGAAGAAGAGCATCCGGCGAACCGGAAACGAGATTCTTGAGACAGTCAATCGCTTTCTGAAGCGATAGCAAGTCGTGGTCTATCGAGTGGAGAGACGCGGCCCGAACGTGTTCGTCCTCATTCTCATCAAGGATTTTTTTTACGAGAAGTTCACGAATGTCATCAAAGTGGGAAACGCAAGGGGATAACGCGCTGGCGGCGCCGGCACGAACGACAGCATCACCGGGCGAGGAGAGGACGGTGACGAGCCTGGCGCGAATCATCGAATCCTTCACGGCGATCGATCGCAGGGCACCCGCCGCCGCCGCCCTCACGTGCTCATCCTCGTCGTTCTCCAGAATACGCAAGAGCTTCTGACGTATGGGTTTTTGTCGCGCACTCTTCCGCGTCGCTTCGACGATTGCCTCTCTGACTTCTCTCGCACTCTCAACGTCGATCGCCGCCATGAGCCGCTCGCAAATCTTCCTCTTGTGCCCCACGAAACGTCCTAACTCAAGCGCGCAAATTTCACGAATCCGCACCGACGAATCGTCCGTCAACTGCTCGAAAACGGCGTCTGTCCACCGATTGCCGAATTCGTCAGGCGGCGTAACACGCGTGAAATTAACAATCACCGAGTCCTTGATCTTTAGCGTCGACTCTTCAACCGGTTTGATCTCTGCCGGACCTTCCTCGGGCTTACTTTCCCTATTCGTTTCTGGCATCATACCGACAAGGTCTGCCTCGCATTGAGCAAGCAAAAGCTGTACGGAGTAGAAATCTGGTAGCGATTTTTCCGCAGTCGCGTAAATACCTTCGGCGCTTCGGAGGGCAAAGGCTTCTAGCCTGGTGGAACGCATTTCGCTCAGTTGCTCAAAGGCATCGAACGCAAAACCCAGCCACTTCGTCTCGCCCAATTGTCTCGCTTCCTCCTCGATCTGCGATAATAGTGACTCGTCAAAAAGCGAAGCTCCGTCCGCCAAACAGCCCAAGACCATTAAGAGCCCGCGACGAATGAACCGCCCTGTCGGATCAGGATCGTCGAGAATGGTCCGCAGGAATTGGGGAACGCGCCGGCGATCGAGCTGTGCCGCGACAAGTCGGACGACCTCATTCCAAGAAGGATGGTAGATGTAATCGCGGATCGATTCGATCGAATCTTCCAGTTGAAGGATTGCTCGTGAGGCAAGATACTCCTGGATGGCCTTATGTCGAAATGCATACCGTTCGGGGCCACGCTCGACAAGCAGACCGGATCGTTGGTGAAGGCTCCTAAGCAGCGACTCCGCTTCCCGAGCCGCTTGATCGGATGACAGGCGCAGTTCGTCGCGTAGGAAGGACTCTATGCTCCGGCAGAGCCACCAACGCGATACCAGAGTCCAATCGTTCTTCTGCATCTCCAGGGCGATGGACTCCAGAATCCAACGAATCTCACGGTCCTCGACGTGCGTCGCGTGATCCGGCGATCCAACAATGGTTCGTCCCTTTTTTTCTTCCCAAGAGACTAAGAATGCATCGCAAATCCGTTCGTAAAGCTGCCATCGCTGCCGCGGCAGCGATGCACCGGCCTTGTAGAGCATACACAGCATCGTCAGTATCATCGGGTTCTGTGCGAGTGCCGCGATTCGGGCGTTGTCGACAACGGCGTGTCTCAGACGCTCGACGTCGCGATCGCAAGTTTCACACTTCCGCTCCGTCGGGTGTCCGTGCCGCACGGCACACCACGCGCGAACGAATCGTCGAATCGACGTCTTGCTCAATGATTCCACATTGCGAACGTCGAACGCTCTGCCGAGCTTGGGTTTCGTGAATCCGACAATTCGGCTGGTGATGATTACGCGGGCTTCGGGATACGCTTCGACGACGTTACGGATCTTATCTTTCACCGTGACTAGGTGATCCGCAACACCGACTTCATCAAGCCCGTCGAGCAAGAGTAAGACGCGTCCCTTTGCGAGTTGCCCGCGCAACCAATCGGCAAGGTCGGGTCTATCGGACATGCCGAGTTGCCAAAGTGCCGCGGATACGATATCGACTTTCGGGTCTTCTCGCAGTTGCTCTGCCCAATCGGCTAAGCGGACGAAAACGGGAACACTGACATCGGATGGGTATTCCGAATTCGCGCGCTCTGATGAGCCATACATCCAAGCCAGATATCGAAGGGCGGTCGTCTTGCCCGCCCCGGGGTCGCCAAGCAAGAACAACCGGTGTGATTCACGCAGCGCCATCGGCAATGGTAGCGATTTTCGTTTTTCGGATGGCTTGCCGTTGGAACGATGCCCACCCGGTGCCGATTCCGAGCAGTTTTCCTCACGTGGACGATTCACGCGCGGCGGCATGAAGACACGATCGATAGGAATCGCATCATCCCGCACCACGAATCCCAAACCGCCCAAGTCGGTGTGCTCGTGTTCCCGCGTTACTCGCTGACAATAGATCGTCTCGAGCCCATTGGGGTCGAGTGTTTCCGCCGACACGCCCAGGGCATTCGCAAGCTTGCGAACGGTTTTTGCGTAGACGGTCGGCGAGTCCTGCGTAGTGAGCTTCCCAAGGGTCGTCCGAGAAATATCAGCAGCCGAAGCCAATGCGGAACTCGACATCCCACGCTCGGTCATCAGGTCTCGCAGCTTGGACGTATTGACTCTCATCACTTGTCTCTTTTCTGATAGAACTATACACAATATTGTCCATATTGTCCAGAATAAAATGATAGATATAAAGAAAATCTGCACAAGACACACGTAACATACTGTAAATTATATACTTACTGATATACAGTTTATCTGGACATGAACAGAGAGTTTTTGGTCATTCTACGCCGCGTCGGTCACTTCCACCAGCAGTTCGACCTCGACGGCGGTGTTGAGGGGTAGTTCGTTGGCCCCGACGGCAGCGCGGGCGTGTTTGCCGGCGTCGCCGAAGATGCCTACCAACAGATCGCTCGCCCCGTTGGCGACCGTCGGCTGGGCGGTGAAACCGGGGGCACTCTGGACGAAAACGCCCACCCGGATCACACGCGAGATTCTGTCGATCCCGCCGGCGGCATGGGCCGCCGCCGCGACGGCGTTGAGAATAGCCACTGCGGCCCCGGCGGATGCCTCTTCGACCGACACGTCGGCGCCGACCTTGCCCGCGCAGAGCAATTGCCCGTCACGCATGGGAAGTTGTCCGCTGGTGTACACGTAATGCCCGGTACGTACCGCTGGTACGTAGCTTCCGGCCGGGCTGGGCACTTTCGGCAAATCGATCTCGAGGGCGGCAAGTCGTTCGCTCGGTGTCATGAGGCTACTCCGGTTGGTGACGGAATGTTTCGTCGCGGCGATCGGGAAGTCGTCCGCCGCCTGTTTTCAGTTCGCCATGTTCGACGTCGAATGAGACCCGTTCGGCGGCGGTATCATTCATGGGCGGCGGTGTCTCGATCGAATCCCCAGGCTTCACTGCCGCCTTCGGAAGAACCTCATCGGCTGGAAAATCAGCGTCAGCCAAGAGTTCCGCGCCCGCATGACCGTCTGCCGCGCCACGATTTCCAGGGTCGGACGCTTCGTCCTCCGACCGCACGGGATCGTCTTCCCCCTCGTCGCCGTTCGCATTGACGTTGTCACTCGCCGAGGCGTCTTTTGCTGCGGCGTCAGATTCGAAACGGGTCTGGTCAGTCGGCTCCATGTGCCCGCCGCCCGGCGGTCCATCTGCCGCCCCGTCGTCGACGTCTACCACATCATCAATCGATGCCGCATCGAGAGGCTTGGAATCGAGAAGCACGATCAGGATCGGGGCCGACGGTCGCTCCTGGAAAACCCGTACGCGATGCTGCCGCATGAGTTCGAGAAGCGCAAGAAACAAACCGATCATCTCCGCACGATTGCGCCCGGCGAAGATTTCATTGAATTTCTGCTCGCCGCCCGCCCGCTCAATCGAATCAACGATGTCCTCGGCGTGAAGGGTAACGGGCGTATCGTCAACGCCCACGGTATGGACGGCCCCCGTCTTGCCGGTCTGCTCCAGCAGTTGATTGAACGCCTCGAAAAGGTCCCAAATCTCCAGGTTTTCCAGTTCGATTTCGTCCTCGGGCACCGGCGGTTGCACCGGCACGCGCATGTGTTGCATGGCCCGTTGCCCGGCCGCTTCGCCCAGGGAATGGGCGGCGTCCTTGAATCGCTTGTATTCGAGAAGCTGTCGAACGAGTTCGAGTCTCGGATCATCGAGTTCCTCATCGTCCTCCAAAACGGGCGGACGCGGAAGCAGGGTCCGCGACTTGATTTCCATCAGTGTGGCGGCCAGCACGAGAAACTCGCCGACGACTTCCGGATCGACTTTTTCCAGGAGTTGGACGTACTGCAAATACTGTTCGGTGATACGCAAGATGGGAATGTCGTAGATGTCGATCTCTTCGCGCTTGATCAGAAAGAGCAACAGGTCCAGGGGACCGTGGTAGACATCAAGGGCAACTCTGTAATCCGTCACTTGGGCATATCCCCGGCAATAATAATACCGCACGCGTCGCGTGCCTCGGTCATCACTTGGCTCGCCACGCGACGTGCCTTGGCGGCACCGGCCAATAACACGTCTTCCACGTAGTCGTGATCGGCCTCCAGCTTTTCGCGGCGCTCCCGCGCGGGTCCGAGCACTCGCTCGACGACTTGGGCCAACAGTTCCTTGGCCTCGCCATACCCCATGCCCCCGGCGAGATACCGTTCCTCGAGGGCCTTGACTTCGTCGCCCGTCGCCATCAATTTGTAAAGCGAGAAGACATTACACGTTTCGGGAGACTTCGGCGCTTCCACCGGCGTGCTGTCGGTCTTGATACTCATGATGCGTTTGCGCGTCCGTTTTGGGGTGTCGAACAAGTCGATGGCGTTTCCGTAGCTCTTCGACATTTTCTGCCCATCGATGCCCGGCACGATCAGCGCCTCGTTCAGCATGGGCTCGGGTCGTTTGAAGACCTCCCGCCCGAAGGTCGAATTGAAGTAGCCGGCCATGTCCTGCGTCATTTCGACGTGTTGGACCTGATCTTTGCCGACGGGGACCAAATCACTGCGGTAGATCAGGATGTCGGCGGCCATCAGGATCGGATAGCAAAACAACCCCATGGAGGGAGACAGCCCCTTGTTGATCTTGTCCTTGTAGGACGTCGCCCGCTCCAAAAGCCCCTTGCCGGTGACGGTCGCCAGCAGCCAAGTGAGTTCCAAGACCTCGGAAATATCGCTTTGGCGAAAGAGTGCGACCTTCTCGGGATCCAGTCCCAGTGCGAGATAGTCCAGGGCGACGTCCCGCGTCCATTTTCGCAGTGTATCGGGGTCCTGGACGGTCGTGAGCGAGTGGTAATTGGCGATGAAATAGAATCCCTCGTGCTCGTTCTGCTGCTCGATATGCTGCTTCATGGCCCCAAGGTAATTGCCAAGGTGGAGCTTGCCGCTCGGTTGGATTCCGGAAAGCATGCGCATAAGAAATCTCCCGTGACTAGGGTTGCGTGTGCCTGCAACCTTGTCAAGCGGGCGATTTTGATGAGCGACGAAGCGACGGAGCGACGAAGGGTAAGCCAATCGATTGACAACTGATGACTGATAACTGAATTCTCATGACTCACGGCGCGAATTCGCGCAGCGCGGATCCGTTCTCGGGCGGCGGATGAGGAGGGTGCCGACGGTGAGGAGTAATAGTGTCAAAGAAACGACACCCCAATCGGAAACGGCGGGGACATCGAATAGGTCGTCGCAGGCGTCGTCCTCGCCGCTGTTGTCGTTGTCGCCCAGACACGACGTCCCCGCGCCGCGGAAAACCGCACCGGTTATGCTGTCGCAGGCTTCTTCCGTGAGATTCTGGCAACTGCCGTCACTGAGACAGCAAGCGGCCTGGCCGATCTGGAAGTCGGCGAACTCGATGATGTTGATCGCCTCACCGTCGTCGAAGATGAAGCGGCTGATCTCGCCCGAGGGCGGGGGTTGATCGAGGGCGATTTCCACCCGGTCCGGCTCGTCATTCTCGCGACGGCGGACGGAGATGACTGTGGGAGCTATCCCACCGGTCGTGGTGACCGAAATCTGATCGAGGTAGACGTAGTTGGCGGCGTCGAAGGTAACCGTGAACGTGTCCAGACTGTTCAAGACGCCGGAAGTAACGAAGCCGCTTGGCGGATCGGTGTCGACGATGCGCTCGCCGTAGTGATCGTTCAGTAACGCACGTAATCCCATTCGTTTCTCATGTCGGGGATAAAGTCGCTGAGGCAGCCGCCCTGACCCCACATTTGGATTGTGTTAAAACCGTTCTCGACACCATCCTGAAAGAGGACGGCAAACCTGTCTCCATCGATGGACCACCAATAGTTCATGCCGTCCAGACTCTCGAATCGGTACGTGTGAAATTCGCTCATGTCGAGGCCGAGAACAAAGTCTGCCTGGCTGGCCGTGATCACCGAGTCGCCGGTGAGATCCAGCCGATCGACAAAAAACTTGTAATGCACACTGAATGCGGCGTCACAACCTGTTAAGATCGGTCCCAGCGGGAAGTTGGAGCGGAAGCGCCACTCGACCCACAGCGTGGGGGGGGGGGGTTGGGGGCACGGCGATCCGCTTATCGTAGGTCGTATGGTCGCCCGTCTCCGACCAGAAACGTACGAAGTGACCATCTTCCATGAACTCGGTGCACGGTGGCTCGCAGGGGTTGAATTCTACCCACTCCGCCGACGGGTCCATCGGATGCACGTCGCCCTCGTAGCGGTAGAGCGTTTCGTCCGCACGCA
>JADFIX010000786.1 GCA_022566435.1 Planctomycetota bacterium | reverse complement strand
GATGTTGCACTCGAATGGCTCAAGAAGCGTGACGCGGACAAGCCGTTCTGCCTGATGCTTCACTTCAAGGCGCCGCACCACGCGTACGACTATCCGCCACGCCACGACAAACTGCTCGAAGGCGTTTTAGTGCCCGAGCCGGGGAACCTTCACGAAGAAATCGCGTCCACGAGCCCGCTGCTCAAGAACCAGCTCTGGGCGCAGATGGATGCGCAGAGGGCGTACTACGCACGCCACATCAACGACACGCACCCGAGAATGATGGCGCACGACAAGAACGACCGTCGGTCGCGCGTCTCGGCAGGCGATCGGCGAGGCGTCGCAATTGGACATCGCATCATCCTGCGAGGAGGACATCGATGAATTGGCGGTCTCGATCGCCCTGGCAATCGATGCATAAGATATGAGCAGTGTCAACCTCATACCGCGCGACGTACGCCTACGGCAAGCACAGCACCGTCGACTCTGGCGGTGGGGCTCCCTGGCGATGGTGGGGCTCTTGGTGCTAGGGGCATCGGGTGGTTACGATTTCGCGCGCCGCGCTACCGCGGAGGGACTGGGCGCGACCACCGACGGCGTACAAATGCAAGTCGCCCGTGCGCAGACCGAACTGCGCACGATCACCGCGGACTTGATGAGCGCACGGAACCGACTTGAACATGCGACGGCACTTCGTACCAAAAGAGCGTGGTCCGGTATCATCGCGCTGATCGCCGAAAGCATGCCCGAGACCTGTTGGCTGACGTCCATCGCGACCGATCCTGAAAAACCTCGGTCGATCCTGAAGGGTCGCAAGAAGATCGTGTCGAAGAGGGATCGCAAAAAGGCACCGGAAGTCGTGGTCATCGATGCACCGCGACGGCTGAAGATCGTCGGCTACGCTGAGAGGGTGTCCGGACCCAATGAATTTGTGGATCGACTCAACGAGACGGGCGTGTTTCATCTCGTCGAGTTGGAACGATCGCAACGTGAACCGATCCTCGACGGTTCCTACTATCGCTTCACACTGTACTGCGAGTGGTAAGAGATGCGACGCGAGAACGAACTGACGCTCATTGTCACCGATGTCGTGGGTGCCGGCGTGCTTGCCGCGTGCTTGGTGACCTCTATTTGGTTCTTGTTTGTTCGATCGAGCGAGACGACGAGAGAGATCAGCGTTCTTCGCAACCGCGCCGGAAGCGTCCGCCGGGATCTGACCTCGGTGCGCCAGCTTGCCGAACAAAAGCGTGCCGAACTGACGGCGATTCGAAAAAAACTCGACGCGACGGGACAGCTCCCCACACGCACACCGGTCGATCAATATTCCCAGACCGTGCTGGACCTGGCCGCCCGCTTTCGACTTCGTGTGATCCGCCAAAATCCTGTCGCCCCGCGCACGTATCCTGGGCTTCTGGAACAACGATACGCCTACGAGATACGCGGGGCCACGGGAGATTTCATCGCTTTTTTCGCCGCGGTCGAGCAAACGGACTTTTGGGCGGACATTAGCTACTTGCGATTCGGCGACGGCGGAACGTCGGGTGCGGATTCCGCGAACGATCGAATCGCGTCATTTACAGTCAGCCTCTTTTCGGCGCCGGTCGTCGAAAAAGAGAAACAGGATGGAACCGGCTGATGGACCCAGGCAAGAAAAAGCGCTACCTCGTGGTCATGGGGCTTTGCGGCGTCGGATTGCTCGTGAACCTCCTTATTCCGTCCAATGGCGCCACGGTGCCCGCCGCCGCAGGAGCGGCCATCACCAAGCCGATCGTGACCGGCGCGGGCGAAGCGCTGCCGCTCATCCCGAATCTTCCGTTTCCTCGATCCGTACGAACCTGGGACCGATCTTCCGACATCCGTGACATTTTTCTACCACCTCAACTTCACAGCAACGCCGACGGACAATCCCCGGTCGAAACTCTCTCTCGCGTCGACGCGGAAACGAACCGACAATCGTTCGGATCCCACCATGCCTTACACGCGGTCATGGTCGGCGGCGCGCTTCGGATTGCCATCGTCGATGGTGTTTGGGTCCGAGAAGGGGCGAGTTTTGACGGATGTAAATTGGAGCGTATTTCCCATAATCAAGCGGTGTTTTCCTGTCACGACGGGGATGCGACACTTGTTACAGGGTCACCTGATTTACTTTTTCCGGAGAAGTAAAGTGATTTATCAAGTGAGACGATAGGGGTGTGACGGCCGGGACTGCGAACCGCGTTGCGGCCGCTTAAAACGGTGCTCTTTGTGATACGATGTTTTTGTTCATTATGAGGCGGGTCGACCATGCGGTATAGAACACGACGAGAAGGCTTCAGTCTTGTAGAGTTGGTCATTGTGGTGGTGATTATCGGCGTGATCGCCGCGATCGCCGTACCGAGAATCAGTCGTGGTGCACGCGGCGCCGGGGACGCAGCCTTGCGGGCCACGCTCGCCGGCATGCGCAACGCGGTCGATATGTATGCCGCCGAGCACGGTGGGGACTTCCCGCCGGGTCCTCTGCAATCCGACGTTGAGAGTCACCTAACCGGCAAGACGGATTTTGACGGAACGCTCAACGCCAGTGGGGATTTCGGACCCTATTTGCGGACCGGCTTTCCCGCCATTCCGGTGTGCGCCCTCAAGGGTAAATCCGACGTGACGATCGTCACTTCCGGCGATCCGGTAGCCGACGGACTTACCGCGTGGTCGTATAGCACGGACACCGGCTCGATCATCGCCAATTGTTCGATCGGCGATGCGGACGACAACACGCCACCTGCCGACTACAACACCTATTGACACTGGGCAGGCCGTGCCGCGAAGTCTGTAGATGTGATGTCTCGTCCACGATTATTTGGACGTCCGCCCGGTCGGTTGATCCCGACGGAGTGAGCCGAATCCTGTCGACGAAACCAACCGACGACCTTGGTATTCGAACGGC
>JADFIX010000785.1 GCA_022566435.1 Planctomycetota bacterium | reverse complement strand
CATGAACACCTGGCCTACATTCTGAGCCGCTTGCATGGCCGTGGTCTGACTCGCGTTGATGGCGCCGCGCCATCTGATGCCGTCGATGAAACCCCGCGAGGCCTCCGAAGGGCTGATCAGCTCGCGGACGAAATCATCGAACGGCTTGTTCGTCGCCAAAGCTTTATAAAGCCATGGGGTGATGTTACTCCGGCCGCCGTCAATGTATCCGGTGCCGACGAAATCGTTGCGCAGCATGTCGTTCCAGAACGTCATCCAATGCTCGGCATAAGCGCGATCATCGGCGAGCAGGCGCTCGACCAGCCGCTGACGTTTATGCGTCCGCGGATCGGCGATAAAGGCGTTCAGATCGTCCGGCGAGGCAGGCCACCTGCGGCCCATCAGCAAGTTGAACGCAAGTGTGCCCGTGAAGATGTAGTTCTCATGAAATTGAGGGGCGGCGGTCACGAGTTCGCGCCAGCCACGATCCCCCAACGAGTTTCGGTCCAATCCACGCAGCAACAGCAGGCCGGACTCCGGCGACCGCAACCCGAACAGCACCGATGCCAGCGTGGACTTTCCGCCCCCGGACGGGCCCTCGAGCAGTAACCGCTCTCCCGTTCGAATCGTCAAACTGCAGCCGCGAAGGACCGCATCGCCCCGCTCACGATACCTGAATACCAAATCCTCGGCGGTGAGCAGGGCATCGTCATCAGGCGACTCATCGCCATCACCATCCTGACTGGGTAGTGTCACCCCGGCATGACTATCTTCCTCGCTCGCCGCGGCGCGGAACAACGGCGCGACCTGCTGCCACGATATTCCCGCGTCCGCCAAAATCGTGAAGCTGCCGACGATCTTGCCGATGGCTCGCAGCGCCAAAAGCACGCCGCCCAAGCCAACCGCCAGTTCGGTCGACGACGACCCTCCGGCCGCCATCGCCGGGACAAGCCCGATCAGACCGATCACCAACCAGCCACGCGCCGAGATTCCCATGAGTAAGGCCGCCGATCGATCCATCTTCCGCGACAGCTCGAGGTAATCGCGCATCGCCTGGTCTTCGCCGTCATGCCAGTGCGCGGACGATTCCTGAGCGAGTCGCGTTCTATGTCCGACCATACGTTCCGTGAGATCTTCGGTCATGGCCAGGCGCGACGCGGTCCAACGCTTGCGATTCCGGTAGAACCGAACTCCGCCCACAGCGACAACGCCGATCCACCCCAAGAAAACCAACACATGCAATCCGCCCGACGGACCGAGCGAGAGCACCGCCACCGCGGCCACGATCTCCACCATCGCCAGAATACCCATGAAGCCACCCGCCAGGGCCATCGTCTCCACCGCCTCCGACTCGATGACCCGGCCGAGGAGTTGCCCCACGCCCTGATGACGGAGTTTCTGCGGATCAAACTTCAAGACCCCGTGAAGGAGACGCTTCTTGAGTAGCCCCCCGAGCCCGAAGGCCAGGAACCCCTGCGATCGAAGCACGAGAAGGCGAAGGGGAACGGTCGAAAAAAGGGCCAGCGCCCACCCGATGAGCCACGCGGGGTCCAGATTTCCTTGCAACGCCCCACGTCCTACGACGTACCAACCCGCGATCCACAGAAAATGCAATATCGTGTGGGCACAGATCACAACGGCGAGATGCTTCGGCAATCGCGCTTGTACGACCTGCCTGGCGAACGAAATATCCGGCGAGCTCCGCAGGAGCCAGCCTCCGGCAGGCGGTTCGACCCGCAATTCCGCCAGGCGCTCACGCAGAATGGCCGATCGCACGCGCGATCGCTGCCTGCTCGGCACATTCGCGCTTTGAAGAATCCGGTCCACAACCGGCTCGTGCGGTGCTTCTAATTCCCGGCAAATGCACGAACGCACTTCGTCCGCGTCGACCCGACGAACCCGATTGTCCGGCGCCAAGATCGACATCCGACCCTGTGTGCGATGACCGCGGGACGGATCCACACCAAGCACCACAAGGAATTGTAGTTCGCCGTCGCTTCTCGACGTCCGGTCGGCGACAGGGAAACCGAAGACGCCCGGACCCGAATGGGTTCTTCCGTGACAAACCGCATCAATGTCGCCGTAACGGCGCGATACTTGCTCGGCCTCCAGGTCGTAGTGCCGCACGGCCGTCTCGAACCAACGCCCGAACGATCTCAAGTCCCCGCCGGCCGACTTGGGCATGGCGGGTCTTCGTGGCATGGTGCCCGGTCTGCCGCGCTTCGACCGGTTGCCTTGGAGTGCGCCCCCTCCCGCCCTTTCGGCGAGCAAATCCAACGCGTCGCCGAGCTTCGAGGCCGGCCAAGCAAGTTGTTCGACCGGTTGATTCATTGAGCCGCTCCATCTTTTCGTTCGAAAAGCTCACCGCGATCCAGATTGAAGCGGCGCCAATCGACCCCCGCCCACACGCTACGTCTGATCTCGCGGTCGGCGGCCAACATGGCGCTGTATCGCGAATTCGATCTTTGGGACAACGTCTCGGGGTCGCCCTGCTCGGCAATCCGCCCCTGATCCAACACCACGACTCGGTCGAAGTCATTCGTGTCGCCGACATCGTGCGTGATGCAAATCAACGTGGCGTCGCGCCACCATTCTCTAGCGCGTGTGAGGAGAGTGAGACGGCTTTCATGATCGAGTCCTCGGAACGGCTCGTCGAGAATGACCAATCGCACGTTGGGTTTCATGAGCGCGCGAGCCAGTCGTACACGCTGCCCCTCGCCGCCCGACACCAACCCGCCTCCTTCGCCGAGCCTCGTTTGCAGGCCGTCCGGCAAAGTGCGCAATACGCCCAGAAGGTCGGCTCCCGCAAGGGCGCCTCCGACGGAAAGCGCAGTGCCGTGATGGGTGCCGTATGTCAGATTGTTCAGCAAGCCGTCGTTCCAGATCTGAACCGAGGGATCCACCCACGCCGTTTCGCGTCGTA
>JADFIX010000784.1 GCA_022566435.1 Planctomycetota bacterium | reverse complement strand
GACGTATTCTTGGTGCTCTTCTTCTTCGCCTTCCTTCACACCCAGCCAATCTCGAACGTGTGTCGTGACGTACGATGCCACCTGCTCGGCAGACTTTCCCGAGAGGTGCGGCTTGAGCGCAAACAACATGGAAGACAAACGAGCCGCGAAAAGCTGGTACGGAAGACTGACTTCGAATACCGCGCTCGCTTCGTCCCGCGCCGGGCGGGAGGCGGTCATGCCATTGTAGAAAAAGACATCGTCGAGATCGCGCATGTTCGCAGCCGCGTTGACCCCGGCCATTCCAAGCTCGTCAACCTTCTCTTGGGGTAATTGAACATCCGACGGACCGAACGTCTTGTCGCCCTTCTTGCCGCCCACGCAGGTCTTGAATCCTTCCACACGACCGTGGGCGATGCCGGACATCGCGGTGGGCCAGCCGGAATCGGCGACGCTACGGCCAATACTGCAAGCGGCGGCGAGGACACCACTTCCCCACACAAGGGCCTTATCCGTGACGGCCCCTTCCTTGTGTGTGAATTCGAGGTCGTCCTTCGCGTCGCGTCCAAATGGTTCACGCAGTAGGCATCGTCCGTATACAACGGCGAGCGAACGTGCGTATGGCTGCCCCCGGAGCGTCTTCCATTTTGCAAACTGCCATTGATCCATAACGTTGGCGATGGTGGGCAGCGTGGCGATTTGGAAATTGTATTTGACGCCGAAAAAATCCGATGACACACCGGCGATGGCCAAGGCCGGAAGACTCGCCGCATGTTGGGCGAATTCGTCCAGCGCCTCCAAATCCGGTGCCTTGTTGCCGAATTGCCTATCAATGATGAGCAGATGAGGCTGATCCGCCCCTTCGTCGAACACCGAGTCGATCACCAGGGTTCGAAAACGCTCGAGCAATTCGTCACCGGAGGCATGCAGGACCGAAAGACGAACACCCTTACGAAAGTCCAATGTGGAGACCAGAAAATTCAACGACCGCCACGCCTTCTCGATGGCCAATACCTCGGGTGCGTGCAAAACGGCCGTTAACCAAGCCGAAATACGACGATCAATCTCGCCGATTGTTCGACGGACGGCGGACGCCTCCTCTGAAGGAATCGTCGAACCGGCACCCGCGGCCGCGGCCACAACGGATCCGATTGGCGATTTCGGAGCCGTGGATGAGTCTTGCCCCTCGTTCTCGCCGTCACCGCCGAGGTCGATCTGGCCGAGCAGACCCTCCACGGCACTGGGATCACTTACCGCCGCGGCGGGCGACCACTTTAGCGAATCACCAAGCCACGCCAAGCTGCTGTCTGCGTTGACCGCGAACGATGCCGCCCGCTCGACGTCGGTGAATTCACACTTGCCGCGCATTCGTGCCACCAGTTTTTCGCGAACACCGAACATCGTTTGCGCGATGGGAATCTGCGTGAGAAGTGCGCCCGGCTCGAACGCCTTCAGCGAGTCGAACTTCACATCGACTTCCACCATCACGTTGCCGGATGCCAGCGGATCGCTTGTCTTCACGCCGACCGACGGGCACGCCTTGGCCATGAGGTCATTGAACGTGTCCGGCGTGACCTTCACCACGCCGTCGCCAAGCGGACCGGTCAGGCGGCCCGCCCCGGTGCCGGAAAAATCGGCGACGTAGAGAATACCGTAAGGATGATCCCTTGTGACACTCAGGCCGCCTGGTGAAGATTCGGTAATCTCGAGTTCCGACGGATTGGGTTGATCGACCACAGCTTTTCTCCTCGTCGCTCTTTTGGCAAGCGACGTCGTGACCAGGACGGGACATAATTGCCGCAGCGCTTACACGCGTATTGGTCTTACCGCGTGCGGCTTATTTTAGCCGATCGCCAAACCACCGCCGATACCGCTACGGCATCGTGGTCCGCACATCATCGCGATGGAACGCAAGCCGATCACACTGCGAGGATTCGCGCCCAAGACGCGGCGCGTTCACCCTCACTTCGGATTTTTTCGCTCAAGCGCCCATCGGCGGCGTCAGGCGAATCCACTCTTCGATCTTTTGCTTAACGGCGTAGAGAGAGGTCCCATCTCCCGACCGGCCGAACGCGCGGTTGACGAGCATGCAAGCCACCCGCGATTCCGGTCCGCAAGCCAGCCCCGACTCGCCAAACGATTGGTCGAGTGCATACGCCGATACTCGCGCCAGTTTCCGCACGTTGTACATAACCGCGCCGGTGTCGTGATAGTTAACGTACAGCCGTTCGCGCAAAAACCTGCGAATCCTCGATTGAACCAGTGAATCCATTTCAATCTCCTTCCTAACAAGAGTCAGCCCTTGCGGGCAATCGCCCTCTGATTATACCCAAATTATGCCGTCGGGCGAAAGTCCCGACCGCGGCAAGACATCCAATTCTTTTATCTATCCGCAAATCTCGCGAAAAACCCGTCGATTCGCGTCAAAGCTGCCCGGTCTGCTCGACCGCGGCGGCCATCCTATGTCTCGGCACCGGCCGCTCCGGTGAAATCGGCCGAAGAAACCCCGTCTTCGATACCTGTTCAAACCGCTCTCCTTCATTCGGGCTTCCCCCGTGAAACGGGACTCTGCGTTGCGGACACACCGGCACGACCTCGTTTGAAGGTCAAGAGCTCCTTCCCATCCTGACCTTCGCAGTAAAAAGCGCTGACCGGTCCGAAAAACCGCTTGACTTCGATGGTGGTGGTATTCGTAAGGAACACCCGCAGCACTCTGGGATCATAAAAGCGGAAATAGTACTTTCGACGGTCCTCGTGCTGGACGACCAGCACCGTTCGAAAATGCCTCCGAAGTTCTTCCAGGCTCACCGGCGCCTCTACCAGAACGCCAATGCTGCGGCCCCATTGCTCGAACCACCACTCGCCAAACGATGAGCGTGCGCGAACATCTCCAACTGGCTTACGACCTGAAGATCGGCGACGCC
>JADFIX010000783.1 GCA_022566435.1 Planctomycetota bacterium | reverse complement strand
CTTGTCCTTCGTTCGATACCTCGCTCCGAGGCGCATAAGGTTGTGACGCGTTAGACGTTTGTCAACCGTAAAAAAAAACTTTGCATAGGGTTTTCTTCGAACCCGTCGCAAACACCTCGGATTTTAGTCTCATAGCGACCGAATGCCAGGCAGGCTTGAAAGACTGCGCACAGTATTCGTCTCCAAAGAACCCCAGCCTTGTCCCGGTTCGGCGCCGGGCGTATTGTGTTCGCCATGCTGCCATCGATTCGGGTTCTGGCCTCCGCACGCCTTATTGCCAGCTTGACACTTTGCTCGAGGGTGCTCGGTCTTGCACGCGAGGCTGTATTCGGGTATTTTTTCAGTACCAGTGAACTTTTGTCAGCGTATCGCGTCGCGTATATGATTCCAAACCTGGCACGGCGGCTTTTCGGTGAAGGCGCGCTCTCTTCCGCCCTCGTGCCGACGCTGACCGATTCGTTGGCCGAGCGGGGCGAACAGGCATCCCGGCGGTTCGTCGGATCGGTGTTTACGGTCCTCGCTGCCATACTTGTCGTGCTCGTTCTTCTCGGCGAGGGCGTCATTTTCTTCTGGCGCCGCATTTCGGACGATCTTTCCTTAGAATTGGCGGCGATTCTGCTTCCCTACATGTTCTTGATTTGCATCGTCGCCGTTGCGGGAGGCGTCCTCAACGTTCGTGGAAAATTCGCAGTTCCGGCAGCCGCGCCGGTGATTCTCAATGTCGTCATCATTACCGTCATCGGAGGTAGCACCTTTCTCGGCGTGCGGGACGAGCTGGATTTGATCCGCGTCTTATGCGTGAGCATTCTCGTCGCTGGTGTGATTCAGGTCGGCGTGATGGCGGCGGCATTGCGACAAGCGTCATTCCTTCCACTCTTCGGCGGCGCCTGGCGCGATCCGCAAGTGCGATCGGCGATACGGTTGATGGCCCCGATGATGATCGGGTTGTCCGCCGTGCAGATCAACACGCTCGCCGATTATTTGATCGCGTACCTCTTCGTGCATGAGAATGGTGTGCGCGTCGGACCCGCGGTTCTTGGTTACGCGAACAATCTCTATCAGTTGCCGCTCGGTGTATTCGGTATCTCGTTGGCGACCGTGATTTTCCCCGTCTTGTCACAAAAAGCGGCGGCCGGCGACCGTCCCGGGCTCGGTGATACAGCGGCTCGCGGTATCCGATTCGGATTGTTTGCGGCGTTACCGGCGGCGGCCGGGCTAATCCTGGTGGCCCGACCCCTGGTGGCGGCCTTGCTTCAGCATGGAGAATTCAACGCTCGGGATACGGAGCGTGTGGCGGGCGTGCTGGTCATGTACAGTATCGGTCTGCCTGCGTATTTCGTGCAACACGTCGTGGTTCGTACGTTTTACGCCCTCAGGGAGAGCCGCACGCCGGCGCGGGTGGCGCTTTGGATGGTCGGCATCAACCTCGCCCTGAATCTGGCGCTTGTTTTTCCTCTACAAGAACGCGGACTGGCGTTGGCGACTGCGATGTGCGCCATCTTTCAGGTGACCTGGCTGTCCTTCAAGATCCGGCGACTCGTTCCGGAATTGGATTGGCGATCGGTCATGCTAGGAGGTTCGAAAGCACTGTTGGCCACCGCCGTCATGACCGGGGCACTCCTCGCCGTGGGCTCTTCGTCTCAGTTCGAGCGGCTTGTGGGGGACCGAGCGTCGATTGAACTGGGTGTGCTCGTTGTCGTCGGCGTTCTCACCTACGGGTTGGCCGCCCGTGTCATGCGCATGGAGGAACTCCGTATCATCCTGCGGCGATAACGCCTGTCCGGCGCGCGGAGCCGCTGTGGCGGCGATCAGTTAGAGCGTCGATCCTCTACTTCGGAAAGGCAGTTCTGCTCTTGCCTTGCAACAGAAGATCAAGCTCCTTCCCGACAATGTCCGCCAATCCCTGCTTGGCCCCAATATGTACCGACTCGACTTCACCAGAAGTCCCCAAGACGAAAAGAGTGGGGAAGCTCTGAGCCTTGTATATTTTCCCGATTTTCGCGGTGTCGTTGGTGCTGGTCGTCATCGTCATCGGCATGGATGGACTTGACCCCCGCCTGTGCGAGAGGCTGATGGACTACGTTATTGGGCGAGTACAGTGAGCTTGATGCCAGCCAACCCGCCTTTCCTTTTGTTATGCTCTGAGGCGATGGACTGGAGATGAACATGACCACGCCCGGCGCACAGCCACGGATACGCACCTTCCAGTCCCTAAGCCACGAGGGCTGGCGCACCCTCTGGCTGGCCGGGCACCTGTGGCACATCGCCTTTTGGATGGACCTGTTCATCCTTGGGTGGATAGTACTGGTACTGACAGACTCTCCCCTCATGGTCTCGTTGGTTGGTACCTTTCGCCTCCTTCCCTTGGGAATCCTGGGCTTCCTTGCCGGCGTTCAAGCGGACCGTTTTCCTAAGAGGAGACTGCTGTTCATTGCGCAGACAATAAACCTCATTGTGACGATGGTATTTGTGGGCCTGCTGGCATTGGACGCCGTCCGGGTGTGGCACGTCTTCGTGGCAGCGCTGCTGACTGGATCCGCGTGGGCAATAGATTTCCCAGTAAGACGGGCCTTCATCCGGGAGTTGCTCCCAGAAAGTGCCATGGTGAACGCTATGGCCTTAGATGCGGCCTCTCTGACGGGGACCGCCATGGTAGGTCGATGGCTGGCAGGAGGGCTATTGGCCCTCCTCGGTGCAGCAGGGGCATACAGCTTCCTTCTCGGGTGTTACCTTTTGGGATTCATTCTCCTTCTGCGAGTTCCTGAGATACCATCACTCAGGGACTCCGGTTACCGAGCGGGATCGATAGTTGGGGATCTGAGAGAAGGGCTGAAATATGTCTGGAGGATACGGGCGCTCAGGGGAATCTTCCTCGTCACGGTGTTCATTAACCTTCTGACGTTTCCATA
>JADFIX010000782.1 GCA_022566435.1 Planctomycetota bacterium | reverse complement strand
CACACTGCGCAGACTGACGAACAGCCAAGCGCGGTTATAGGACCGCTCCTGACCAGGGTTGTAATTTCGCCAAGCCCGCAGCAACGTCTCCTGTACCAGATCGCGCGCATCATCCCCGGAGCCCATGTAGCGTCCGGCCACACGGTGCAGACCGCCCCAATGCGGTCGCACATGCATCAAGAAATCCGTCGCCGTTTGTTCCATGCAAATACCGCGTCCACCCTACGGAACGTCCGGAATGCGTCGATTCATCCCGGCAAATCGAAAAAAGTGAGTTTGGCCGGCGCCCGGACACACCCTCAACACGAGGCGTTGCTGCGAACGGCCGCCGCAAACACCTCAGCCCAAACAAAAGGGCGTCTTCTAGGCTTCGGTCGCTCGGGCGATGCGAATCAACTTCTTCAGGACGATTTCGAGTCGGTCGAGAGGGAATACCGTGGCGGGATCGCTCTTGGCATTGTCCGGATCGTCGTGGATTTCCATGAACAGTCCGTTCGCTCCGGCGGCCACCGCCGCCGCGGCCAGTGTCGGCAGGTATTGCCGCTGCCCGCCACTCTGTGTCCCCGCCCCGCCAGGGAGCTGACAACTATGCGTCGCATCGAAAATCACGGGCGCGAAAGATTGCATTCGTTGGATGGCCGTCATGTCGTTGATCAGTCGGTTGTAGCCGAAAAACGTGCCCCGCTCGGTCAGGGCAAAGTTCGAGCACCCGGACTCGCCAAGCTTATGACAAACGTTGCCCATCTCCTCGGGCGACATGAACTGCCCCTTCTTCACGTTCACACAGCGGCCCGTTTTCGCCGCGGCAACCAGCAGATCCGTCTGCCGGCACAGGAATGCGGGTATTTGCAGACAATCCACGGCCTCGCCCGCCGCAGACGCCTGCTCCGGCAAGTGGATGTCCGTCAGCACGGGCACGCCGACGTCCGAGCGCACCTGCGCCAGGATGGCCAGTCCGTCTGACAACCCTGGGCCGCGATAGCTTTGGATGCTCGATCGGTTCGCCTTGTCGAAACTGGCTTTGAAAATCAGAGGGATTTCGAGCTTCTTGCAGATATCGCGAATTGCCTCGGCGAGGCGTAATGTGTGTTCGCGCGATTCGATCACGCAAGGGCCGCCGATCAAGGCAAGCGGCCTGCCCGGACCAATGGCGATCGTTCCAATCTTCGCACACTCGCATTTCATAAGATGCCGAGTCATCCTTCGCAAAAGTCAGGCCATCGTGTCCTGCGTACCAGTTTCCTAGTCTACCGCCAACATTGAATCTGCGGGTTGGCAAGCGGGCCACTCCCTGATAACGGTCGCGGTACGGATGCTCAGTAAGCGTCGCCTTCACGCGCCCTTCTTGGTTGCGTCCAGTACGGCGAGCGTGAGCGACCCGACTCCTGATCAACCCGCATACTTGCGGTTGGCGATATACTAGTCTATCACACGCAAGCGAATTACGCTAAGGCACGCCCGCGCGATCGTCAACGCCCGGGCACTCTCGCTGTCCGCATGCGTGCATCCCCATGCGGACTGCTAATCTTCGGGCGCCGGAAAGTGGGTCTTGTGATGCAACCTCGGAGCGGCGAACCGACCCGCTGGAGTGTGTGGTCTCAGGTGAGCGTATCGGACACGACGCCTGCGAATATCGGGGATATCAAGATCGACGCGACGATTCCGACGGACGTGTTCGAGATGTCCCTGCTGAACGCCACCGGCGGGCCGGGGGCGGCCAACGTCGGCTCCATCATCCTCAGCGACGGCGTCTGGACCGGCCACTCCTCCCTCCTCGGCGGACACATCACGGGTAACCTAACCGGAGGACTTGAAGCCCGCGTCGATTCGTCCGATAACGGCGGAACGGTGGTTCTGACGGTGGATGGCGACCTGACGAACTCGATCGAGATCAAAAAAGACGGGGTAGACACCTCGCTTTACGGCTATGCCGGCGACCTTACCCTCGTCGTTGGCGGAGTGATATCCGCAGGTATACGGGTGGGTACAATTAAAAGGCTCGAGGCGGCCGCTCTGACGAATAGCAGTATTAAGGGGGATATCACCGGCCCTGTAATCCTGGGAACTATCAACACAGATAGTACCATTGGATTGGGTCCTGATCCTGCTGATGACCCGCTCCCGGTTCGCGAGCACATCACTGAATCGGGTTCCGTGACAATTGACTCAGTAGACGGAGTATCCGTGCTACTGTCCATCAACTATGCGATCGACGACGGCGGCGTTTTCACGATCAAATCATACAATAGCGCTAGCAATATCGCTGTAAAATTCTACGGCGACATTGGCGGCGTGTTGACACTGCACGAAGGTGTTGAGTCGGGGGTCACTGTTGTTGTAGCGCATGGAGCGTCGTTGCTGGCAACTGGCAGAATCTATTTGAAAGACGCGAATGGCGTCCGGCAATCAGTCGGAGGAGGGGGACTCTTCTTGGATGGAGGGACAAAGCCGGGCAGCTTGATCGAAGCCGGAGAGCTGGTCGGCCAGCTCGTCGCGTCACTCGGAGGCAGCCCAAACGTCAACTCTCCTGGAGATTTTGCGGGCGAGGTGATTTTCAGTTCCATCGCACCTGGCGCCACAATATGGATGTCCGGAGCCAACGAAGTTTTCTCGGGAACCGTGACTGTTGACGGTGACATGGCTGGACAGTTCTCGACGTGTATATCTGGCGGAAACGAGTGCATGGACTTCGTAAGTCCGGCAAAAATCGTCGTTGGCGGTAATTTGACAGGTCGAATTCTTACGACCGAAGGAGGCACAGCTACGAGTGCGCTAATGAGCGGCGAAATTCTCATCGGAGGTTCGATCGACGACACCGCTACCATCGACATCGGCGGCGACATGAGTGGGTTGATTACGTCGGTTGGCGACATGAGTGGACAAATCTCCGTCGGCGGTCTGATGAGTGG
>JADFIX010000781.1 GCA_022566435.1 Planctomycetota bacterium | reverse complement strand
CCGCTTCCCGCTTGAACTCCTCGCTGTGACTTCGCCGTTTTCGTCGTGGATTCGTCTTTCCTTTGCCTTTCGTCATCGGAATGCTCCTTCAAGAGTATCTTACACTCTTGTTTGAGCGCCCACGATTCCTGGGGAACTCCAGTTCCGCCCATCGCAAAACTTCCAGGCGCATGCCCCATCAGTTGATTACGAATGAGTGGATCTACATTGGCGTCCTGCAGGCAGGTGGCGAACGTATGCCGAAGCGTCTTCGGAGCCGTGATTTCAGGCATTCCGATCTTGCGTGTGAGGCAGATGAATTCCTTGCGAACCCAGTCTTCCTTCAGGTACGCGATGTCCCGCCAGACGGTCTTCGTGACAGCCTCCATGCCTTCGCGATCCGCTGCCGTGGCTAAAGTTACGCGACGAGCAACTTCGCGTTCAAGTACAACCGGTGTGTGGTCGGCGAGCGGCGGAACGTAACCGTCGCCGCAGCGACGTTGTCGAAAGACAGGACCCGATCGACGGTTTCTCAGGACGAGACGCAGCATTTCGACGAGAGAAGGCATCAGCGGAATGTCGCGCTCGTTGCGAGTCTTTACCTTCCAGCCCAGGCTTGGCTTGTTTCGTACATACAGCCAGCCTTGATCGAGATCCAAATTGTCAGGTAGCAACAAGTGTGTCAGTTCACCAGGACGCAGGCCGGTCATCAGCAGTGTGGCAAAGATAGGAAACTGCCACGGATCGCAGGCCTCCAGGAAGCGGCGCTCCTCGTCGGGAGTAAAGACTATGATCGGTTTGGCATCCTCCACGGGAACGCGGTTGATTTCGATCGTGTGAAACGGGTTTTCTACGTAAGGCGGCAAGTGCCTCTGTCGCGCAGCATAGTTGAAAAGCGTGGAGCAGATTTCCAGGATGAACTTAACTCCCTTGTCGCGCAGGCGTCGCTTGGAAGCGTTTGGGTGACCGTTCGGCGCAACCTGGAGTGAACGCAGATAGCGGACGAACTCGTCGGCATGGACTGGCTGAAAGTCCGATACGCGACGAAGCGGCCGAACATCAGGCACGAAGCGGATCAGATGGTCGGTAGCGGACCGGTACCGGCGGATCGTATTGAGCGACGACCGCCGCACATGCTCGTGGTGTTCTAACCAGCGCCCGCGAAGGTCCGGGATGGAGATTGGCTCAAAACCCAGGGCCGAAGGCGCGCCGACTTCGAGTTGGGCGTTGATCTCGGCGGCCATCTGCCGGGCAGTATCGCGGTCGGGGCCGACCCGCGGTTGATGACGCCGACCGTACTCATGGTAACAGAGATACCAAATACGGCCGCGGAGGTAGGCACGGACTTTGCCAACACGAAATGACTTGGACTTCTTGGCCGGCTTGCGGGACGTACTAGAGGACATTCTGGGCTCCCCTCAGAGAAGCTCTCCGCTACAAAACGCTACAAAAGCGCTACAAACGGGAACTTCCGAGCAGAGCCCAGAAGCGCAAGTGCCCGCCGGCAAACAACCTATGCCGATGGGCAGCAGGCAAGAGCGGAGAGGACAGGATTCGAACCTGCGGACCAGTTACCCGGTCACGGATTTAGCAAACCCGCGCTTTCGACCACTCAGCCACCTCTCCAAATGCCGTTTTCCCTGTATTCGACGTGTTATTGGACGATTATCGGGAGCGGCTTCACTTTTTGTTTTTACTAACGTTTTTTATTACTTTCAGCTTCTTCGGTGGAAAACGTTGCGCCTGCGGATTGGGCCGACCGGCGCGACGCCACCTAAACCATTTGCATCGGAGGTGACGCATCAAAAAGGAAGTCTACTAAATCGAACCGCCAGAGCAATGCGGCAATCGAGAAACCCAAGAAGCCTCCCCGAGTATCCGCTCACGCCCCACGCCAGCGGAAATGGCAGAAGAAGATTCGGGGCAAGATTCACTACTTCGGTCGCTGGGGGCAAGTCGTCAACGGCAAGATGAAACGACTGCCAGGCGATAGCTGATGGAAGCCTGCTCTCGATAAATACAAGGAGCAAGTGGATGCGCTCCATTCTGGCCGTACGCCTCGCACAAAAGGGCAGCGAGCTGAGCGTTCGCGATCTTTGTAATCGGTTTCTCACGGCCAAGACGCAGCAAGTTGAGTCAGGCGAAATCGCAGCGATTACATTCAACGAGTACAAGCAGACGACCGACTTGATCGTGGGAGCATTCGCCAGCGACCGACCAGTTGACGATTTGGCGTCGGACGATTTTGAATCGCTGCGCGGAACAATGACCGAGCGATGGGGGCCAGTACGCTTAAGCAACGCTATTGTTAGGGTGAAGGGGTCTTCAAATACGGGTAGTTGGCGGTCGTATGTGCGTCATGATCTACGCGCCCGTTCAAACTCGTGCGCCCCATCGAAGACATGCGTCAGCGCGGCCCAGGTTGAGACGCTGGTAGCTGCGCTTCGTTGCTGGGTCGTCGACTTTCACACCGGTCTTCTGCGTGATTGCCAAAATCCTATTCTCGTGCGTGGCTGTTTTTGAAGCCTGACGCACCAGCAAAGGACATTGAACAAGAAATGAAAAGTCCTTCGCGGGCGCTTCAGGCTTGTCCTGCAAAACTCAACACTCGCGGCCTACGACAACAATGTGCTGGCCGCGCTGGATTGGGGCGACCCAGGCTTGAGCAACCACGACACCGTCTACCCCAGCTCGGGCGGGCCATGGCTCGGTGTCGATGTGGTCGAAGTCGTGCAACAACCCGACGACCTCACCGCATTTGACGGTCGTTCCGCACTCAAGTAGCGGTTCATAGTGACCGGCGAACGGTGCCACGGTAAAGCACTCACGATCGACCATGGCCACCTTGCGCTGCGTGCCATCTTTATGATAAGCGATGGGCTGAATCTCGCCGCGCAGTAAGTCGTGGTGAATCGCCGCGGCCAAAACGCC
>JADFIX010000780.1 GCA_022566435.1 Planctomycetota bacterium | reverse complement strand
ACAGGCTGGGCAAGAAGAAGACCGAAATCGATGCCACCTCCCAGTTCGGTATCGGAATTCTCTCGTGCTTTTTGGTTTGCGATCGTTTCGAAGTGGAGACTTACCGCTACGGGCACGCACCCCTCCAAAATCGCCCGACTCGGACGCTGGGTGCCGTTGCGCGAGTTGATTGACTATTGGGAAGATACAGAGCAAGGAACAGGTCTCTCACAAGTCGACGCCGCGAATAAGTGCATGATTCCATATCATGTACTCCGAAAATCTGCGAATGTCGTCGAGGTGGATCTCGAATCGGACATAGAGCCATCCGATGAAGTTTTCGACGAGGCGCAGGGCGGCAAGTTTCTAGTGTAATTCTCAGTGTTTCCCGCGACGGCATTCCCAATCCTGAAGACGAGAAGCCGTTGTCATTCAAATCGGCGCTCCACGCAAACTGACGCTAGCGGTTCGGATTCAGAATTGCCATTCCCTCGATTTCTCGTCACGCCGTAGCCCGATTCACGAATCCAACGGAATCGCGAAGCTCAAGTGATGGGCGCAATGCACACAATGAACCCGGTCCCAGGTCTCGCGCGGCATTCTGCCGAACAGCGGGTGGGCATGGAGTCGGCCGTCGTGGGCCATGTATCGTTCGATCGCTGCGGCGAGCCCGGTCATTCCGACTGTCAGGTCGACATGTGGCGGCGGCGTGATGTTCGGATCGACGGTGTAGTTGCGTGGAATCCCCTTCGTCAGAGCGACCTCGAGCATCTTCCGCTTCATGAAAAACCGCTTGATACGATGATTCCGCAGGTCAAATCCTTCTATCGATCCGTTGAAGGAGTCCTCGAGATGTTTGCAGATGGCGCCCAGCGACCAGTTCCCCACGGTCTCGTGCGCGGGCACCAAACGATGGACCTCGGGCATGACCTGATCGATTCGGTCGAACGTAAGCACGCGACGCTTGTGCCCTTCTTGCGTCGACATGATTGTCGCACTTGCTCCTTTCAGCATCCGGCCGAGCAGATCGTACGATTGGCGAAGCCTTCCCCGCCCGACACGAAAACACGAGCCATCGTACGCCTTGCGCTATCAGGAAGTCACAAATCGCTCGATCCGATCCAGCCCTTTTTCGATCTGTTCCATCGAAGTCGCGAACGAAAGGCGAATATGACCGTCAAGCCCGAACGCCACGCCCGGGACGACGGCCACCTTGACCTCGTCCAGCATCTTTTCCGCGAACGCCGATGAACCTGAAACGCCCAGTTGTTCAAACGTGCCCGATACGTTCGGGAAACAGTAAAAAGCGCCGGTCGGCTCGGGGCATCGCACGCCGTCTAGCGCCGTCAATCGGCTGTACATATACTCGCCCCGCCGTTGGAACTCGCGCCGCATCGTCTCGACGGGGCCCTGATCTCCGGTCAGCGCTTCGGTCAGGGCATGCTGATTGAACGTCACCGCCCCACTCGTGCTCTGGCTTTGCAATTTGCTCATCGCTTTGATCACGTCGGTGGGACCGGCGGCATAACCCACCCGCCAACCGGTCATGGCGTAGGTCTTCGAGCCTGCGTTCAGCGTCAATGTTTGTGCGTAGGCGCGATCGCCGGCGGCCGCGAAGCTCATCGTCGTCTGCCCATCAAAAATCAGCCTATCGTAAATCTCGTCGGACAGGACGAGCAGCTCATGGTCTTTCAGCACGTCCGCCAGCGCGCGAATCTCTTCCGGAAAATACGTCACGCCGCTGGGATTCGACGGCGAAGTGATGCAAAACATCTTCGTTCGGTCGGTGACGGCCTTGCGCAAGATGTCGGGTTCCAGCTTGTAGCCATTTTCTTCCGGTCCTTGAACGAATACCGGTACACCTCCGGCCAACCTCACGATCTCCGGGTAGCTTACCCAATACGGCGCGGGGATGATCACCTCGTCACCAGGGTTGATGACGGCATGAATCGCCAAATAAAGACACATCTTACCTCCGGCGGTGATGATGACCTGCTCCGGCGAATACTGGAGGTCGTTCTCTCGCGCGAGTTTTTCACACACCGCCCGTTTGGCGGTTGGCAATCCCGACGTGGGCTTGGCATATCCCGTGTGGCCCGCTTCGATCGCTTTGTAGACCGCTTGCTTGACATGGTTCGGCGTGTCAAAGTCCGGCTCCCCGGCACCGAAGCCGATCACGTCGATGCCTTCGGATCGCATCTTTGCGGCCTTCGCCGACACTGCCAAGGTAGCCGATTCAGCCAAGGCCATCACTCTTTGTGCAAGTTTCATTTGTCTCATCCTTCGGTTTGATCCCGATCCTATTTCCGTTGAGATCATGTTGACCGACCCATGAAGTCGACGCAAGGGTCTATCGGCCGGTCGAACGAAGGATAATAGGACGAGACGAAGGCGGTCGTCTTAGCGGGGCTATTCGCCCTGCCATCGACGGGCGTGCCGTGTACGACGAAAAACGGGACAACCGGTCCTCAAGTGTGGATCGCTGTGGCGACGAGCCAAGCGGCTTCTCGGATCGTGCCGGTCACCGGAGATGGTGGAGCCGACTTGGACATGCCACCTCAGTTTCCGTGGGCCGGTAGGAGGCACCCACAAGACGATCAGAGTGCGGCGGCGTCTGCTCGGTGAATGAGCAAGCTGCTCAAGCAAAACTTCCGAGACTGAGCGAAAAGCACAAGCAGTGCCGCGACGATGAGCGTGCCATTAAAGCACAGCTTGCGCCAAATCACAACCACACCGGATCCGCAGCCGCAATCGAAAGCAATTTCAAAGAACGGCGTACCCGTGTCGGCGCGTATGGCCAGTGCACGAAAGAGGATCGCGGGCGTAAAAACGAGTAGCATGACGAGGAGATTGGCCGACGCACCGCGGATACCGATTCCGATGACCAAAGCCGCGCCGCAGACGACTTCCAGCCATGGCAAGACCGCGGCCA
>JADFIX010000779.1 GCA_022566435.1 Planctomycetota bacterium | reverse complement strand
CCAAGGCCGGCGGAGGCGTGATGAACGCCATCTCCTCGATAGTCGGCCATGTCAACACCCACTGGCTGTTCGAGTACGCCCTGATGACAAAGGAACCCATGCCCGCCCTCGACCGCTTGTCCTTTGGCGCAGGCGCCGACCCCACGCCGCCGCCGCTGGCAGACGTTCGCGAGACTCTGGCGGAGGCAACGGCACTAACTCAGGCCTGGTTGGCGAACGTGAACGATGCGCTGCTCTCGTCGAAGCGGGACTTCGGCCCTCTGTCCGATGAGAACCTGGGCACGCAGCTCATGCGCGCCGTCTTGCACACCTGGTTCCACATTGGCGAGATCAACGCCATGCGCCAGATGCGAGGCCACGACGAGATCCGGTTCGTGGGGCGGATGGCGGGCCAGCTCGAGTACGGGGGCGTTGCCTAGAGTTCGCCCCTCTCCAGTCTTGCCGCCCTCGGCGACGCTACGGTACAATCCGTTCGGTCGCAGCCGACTTCAACGTCCCGCATTAGGAGCTTACGAGGAGCTTACGGCGCATGAAGGACTATCAGACAGAACAGATACGCAACGTCGTCCTACTCGGTCACGGCGGAACCGGGAAGACAACTTTCACCGAAGCCGCCCTCTTCTCGACCGGCGCCATCACGCGCATGGGCAAAGTCGACGACGGGACCACTACTTCCGACCACGACCCAGACGAGACAAAGCGGCAGATTAGCGTCAGCCTATCTGTCCTCCCATGCGAGTATGATGGCGTGAAGATCAACCTGATCGACACACCTGGATACGCAGACTTCCAAGGCGAAGTGAAGCAAGGCGTGCGAGCCGCGGACGCTGCGCTCATCGTGGTCGATGCGGTCTCCGGCGTAGAGGTTGGTACTGACCTGGCATGGACCTACGCTGATGAAGCGTCCCTGCCGCGCTTCGTGCTGGTCAACCGAATGGACCGCGAGAACGCCGACTTCGCGACCGCCGTGAGCCAGCTTCAGGAAAGCTTCGGCAAGCAGTGCGTGCCGCTGCACGTCCCCATCGGCTCACAGGACGACTTTGAAGGCATCGCCGACCTCCTCGAGATGAAGGCCTATCGAGGAGACAAAGCTGAAGAGGGCGACATCCCAGAGTCACTTGGCACGGACATCTCCACGTATCGCGAACAGCTCATCGAGGCGATTGCGGAGACGGACGACGACCTCATCAACAAGTACCTGGAAGGCGAAGAGCTGAGCGTGGAGGAGCTGCGGGCCGGACTGCGCACGGCCGTCTGCTCCGGCAGCGTGGTGCCGATCCTCGTCGCTGCTTCGACGAAGGGCATCGGCGTGGCCCGCGTGCTCAACGCGCTCGCGAGTTCCGGGCCATCGCCGGCCGACCGGGCTGAGACGGTCGCCAGGGATGACAGTGACGCCGAAGTGAAGCTGACAGCGGACCCTGCCGGCCCGCTCGCCGTGCTTGCCTTCAAGACCACCGCGGACCAACACGTTGGCAAGATTACGCTTCTACGCGTCGTGTCCGGCACCATGGAGAGCGACTCACACGTATTCAATGCCAACCGCAAGAGCGACGAGCGCATAGGCCATCCCTTTTATGTGCTTGGCAAGACCCAGGAGCCAACAACGAAGATCGTTGCGGGAGACATCGGCGCTGTCGCGAAGCTCGCAGAGACGCACACAGGCGAAACGCTCAGCCAGCGGGATAACGCGCTCATCCTGCCGCCGATCGATTTCCCAACGCCGATGGTTGGATTGTCGATCCGGCCGAAAAGCCGCGGAGATGAAACCAAGCTCTCCGGGTCACTCCACAAAATCCTCGAAGAGGATTCGACCGTGCGATTGGATCGGGATATGCAAACCAAGGAAATGGTGATCACGGGGATGAGCGAATTGCATCTGCTGCTCATCCAGGAACGCCTGAAACGGCGCGATAAAGTTGAAGTCGAGACAAGAGAACCTAAAATCCCCTATCGGGAAACGATTCAGATCAATGCCGAGGGAAGCTATCGCCATAAAAAGCAATCGGGCGGCCGCGGCCAATTTGGCGAAGTGCATATCCGAATGTTTCCACTGCCCGAGGGAACCAACATCGAAGAATACGCGACCAAGGCCCGGTTCCAGTCGATGAAGGAAATTCATTACGACGAAGAGAATAATTTTCTTTGGGTCGATTCGGTCGTTGGCGGAACGATTCCCAGCAACTTTCTGCCGGCCGTGGATAAAGGTTTCAAGGGACGATTGGTCCAAGGAGTCATCGCCGGATACCATATCAAAAATGTTTGTATCGAAGTTCACTTTGGAAAACACCACCCGGTCGACAGTTCGGAAGCCGCTTTCAAGACGGCCAGCTCGATGGTCTTCCGCAATGTGTTTCGGGAGGCCAAGCCGACGTTGCTCGAACCGATCGTCAAAATTGATATCACGGTGCCGCCCGACAATGTGGGTGATATCAACAGCGACATGTCGGGTCGTCGCGGGCGCGTGTTGGGAATGGATTCGGCCGGCGGCATGCAGACCGTCTCGGGTGAAGTCCCTTTGTCCGAAGTGACCACCTATGCACGGAATCTTTCGAGCATAACAGGCGGGCAGGGCAGTTTTACAATGGAATTCAGCCATTACGACTTTGTTCCGGGCAATCTCCTAAAGGACATCATTGCCAAGGCCTCGACGAAGGAAGAATCGGACGAGTAGGTTCAAGGCGGGATTTACCTAAACTTGCCTGCCCGGCAGGGCCGAAGATGATTGGTAGGCGGCTTGATTTTTCCAGTCACGAAGCCTAGGATAATAATCAGAAGGCATCCGATCGTGTGCCACTGCTTGCTCGCAAGCAGTGTTTTCCCGCAGCTTTCCGGGCACTGCTTTATTTAATCCAGCGAAACTGATGACTACGATGAACCTCGCCTATCTATCCATGCTCCCTTGCCTCTGTATG
>JADFIX010000778.1 GCA_022566435.1 Planctomycetota bacterium | reverse complement strand
CCGGGGCTCATTTTCGCCGACGAGCCGACCGGAAATCTCGATACCCGCACCGGAGAGCAGATTATGAGAATATTTCATGATCTGCACCGCGATGGAATCTCCATCGTCCTGGTCACCCACGAAATGGACATCGCCGCACAAAGCGACCGAATGATCCACATGAGAGACGGACTTATCGTCGAAGACGTGGCCGTCGATGAGGGGCGACGCAATAAAATCCTCGCCGAGAGCCAGGATGCCCATGCGAGGATGATCCAAGAGAAGTGCGCTTACAAGGGGCAGACGCCGAAGAAGAAAGAGAATCCGGCATTTGACCGAATCGTGAAAACCGAGAGAGAATAGCCATGTTTTCCTTTCGTATCGTCATGATGGCCATCCGTAGCTTGCGGCAAAACCTGATGCGATCCATCCTGGCGACATTGGGTGTGATCATCGGAGTGGGCGCGGTGGTATCGGCCGTTTCGATTCTAGAGGGCGCCCAACGAGACGTTCTTCAGCGGTTTGAAACGCTCGGCGCGGATCAGGTGCTTGTCTTTAACGGGAGCGACTCACACTCTCACCGCCGCACGCAAACCGTATCGCTTCTTCCGAAGGACGCCGAAGCCGTCGCGGAAGATTCACCCGACTTGATCGTCGCCACCTCACCGCAATACAACGGCGGCGGGCAGATCAAGTATTACGAACGCAACGCCTACTGCTCGATACTCGGCGCGACGGCGAGCTATGGGGAAATCAACAACTATTTCGTCGAGCACGGGCGCTTTCTGACCCGCGAGGACGTACGCGGTAAGTCGATGGTCGCCGTTCTGGGCCATACCGTCGCCGAGGATCTTTTCGGGGCACGATCCGGCGTCGGCAAGTCCGTCAAGATCAACGGCAAGACGTTTATCGTCGTCGGCATTATGGAAGAGAAAGGCGCCTTGGGCTTTCTCGAGGTCGATAAGCAGGTCATCATTCCACTGTCCACGGCCATGGGAAGAATGTTCGGTTCCCGATATCTCAGCATGCTCGTGCTTCAATGCGCCAGTGCGGAGCAGGTGCCGACCTGCATCGAACGGATCAAGAAATCGCTCCGCGCGACGCACCGTATCAAGGCCGGCGATAGCGACGACTTCATCGTTTTCACCCAGGACCAGTTCAAACAACAGCTCAGTAACGTGGCGAAGATTTTCGCGGTGGTGCTCTACAGCATTGCGGGAATCTCCCTCCTGGTCGGGGCCATCGGCATCATGAACATCATGCTCGTATCGGTGACTGAACGAACGCGCGAGATCGGTGTCCGCATGGCGGTGGGGGCGAGGCGGTTCGACATTTTGCGACAGTTTCTCACCGAGGCCAGCGTGATCAGCTTCATCGGCGGCGGTCTCGGGGTGATCTGCGGCTGGGCGATCGCCAACTTCCTCGGCGAATACACGCAGGTCCTCGAGGCCTATACGCCCCCCATCTCGATTGTCATCGCCCTGGTGATGGCCACCGTCGTCGGCGTGGTCAGCGGCATCTACCCCGCGGTCCGCGCCGCCCGCCTCGACCCGGTGCTCGCGCTTCGCTATGAATAGCTTCGTAGGGCGGGTTTTACCCGCCTCCATGTGCGCGCCGAAGACGCGGCGGGTGGAACCTGGTGGAATCCGCCGTACCTGCTATGAATCAGCCTTTGATCCTTACGGACAGTTTCCGTCAGCGTCCGCCGGTCCGAAGGGATACGGGGCACCCGTAAATGCGATCAAAATCGCGAGCACATCGTTGAAGTTCACCACGCTATTGATATTGCCCGGATCCACGTCCGCGACGGACAAGTGTGCCACGCTGCCGACCGGAGCAATCACCTGTCCTCCCTGAAATGTTTTGATCGCCGCGACGACGTCGTCAATCGTCGTCACTCCTTGCGGCGGCGTCCAATTGAATCCGGTGAACATGCCGACAATATCGCCCCACTGCTTGACACCCGGCTTGAGAATCGTGGGCACGCCAAGAGGTGCCGACATATCGACACCTGACACCGCTTGGACATCGTAGACGCTGGTGGGCTCGATCGGACAGCCGGTGATGTGCAGCGTTTGACAGCCTGCGGCATCCCAGTCGAGATCGGCGGCCTTCCCCTCCGCCCCAAGCACGGCCACGCACTCACCCGGCCCCACCAGCGGCTTCGGTACCGCGCCGGGCACCGTCGCGATCGGGGATTGTACCCACCAGGAGTCGCTGACCGACCCTGGATGCGGCAAGCTGTCGGTGAGCGTGACCTTGAGCCTTCTGGCTTGGCCCGGGTTATTCGGCTGTATGGAAATGTACCGGTTCTTGGGCACGTAGCATCGCCCGCCCACACAGGACGAGATTCCGGCGCAATCGGCGTTTGTGGTACACGACGTCGCCAGGCTGTCTTCCGCCAGTGGCGAGATGATGCAAGGCGCTGTAGACGAGGCGGTAATCGTGAAGTCGCCGGCGATACCGGAACCCCAGCCGTCGATGATCAGATAGTACGTGGTGCCCGCGTTCAAGAACGCCGACACCGCCGATTCATAGTATCCAACGCCGCAACTACCAATGTCACAGGCGACGAAATCACCGGGGCAGCCGCCGCCGGTCTCTTCACGGATATGCAAAAAGTTGTCCCAGTCGGCGGGAACCGTACAGGTATCGAGGGTCCAGGTATCACTGCAACCGACTGAAAACGCGAAAATCTCGTCTGAACCCTCGTCGATGGTCCCGCAGACGTTGGCACGGAAGTCGTCCTCCGAGTCAATCGTACTGCCGACGATCGTGGCACCGCTAGCGGTGGCGACGATGAATGTCTTGGGTATTTTCATAATCAACTCTGTTTTTTCGGTTTCCGCATGGTTACGTGCGGACAGAAATTGCGAAATGACGCAATTACCAGGAGGAGATGGATGAGCGCCCTGCGACGAATTCGCAACTAC
>JADFIX010000777.1 GCA_022566435.1 Planctomycetota bacterium | reverse complement strand
TGGTCGCCGAAGCGGTTTCTGACCATTTACACGCTTTGTGGGCTTGCGGGATATGTCTTCTTCACCATCCTGGGGAACGCCGCCGTCATCCATCCTGAAACATTTGCGGTAGGCGCGTCCGGCTGCATCTTCGGACTACTAGGCATCGCCGCGGTTCTCTTCCCCACCGCGACGGTTTACCTCTACTTTCTGTTTCCGATCAAGATACGTACGGCGGCCTACATCTTTGGTGCGATTGCACTGTACAGCCTTATCACCCGCGGGAGCAACTACGGCGGTGAAGCTTGTCACCTGGCGGGACTCGGTTTCGGCGTCTGGTGGGCGATGAAGGGCGAGACCTGGTGGGCAACGAAGCGATTTCGCATGCCGCTGCGGCGCTCCGCATCGAAGAGTGCTCGGCCGAAGGGGTTCACCGCACGAGTGGCCGAACGTCGCGCGGACGCCGAGACCATCGATCGAATCCTCAGAAAAGTCTACGACGGTGGGATCCACAGTTTGTCGGACGCCGAAAAAAAGGCGTTGCAGGAAGCCACGGACAGGCAACAGAAACGTGAGCAGGAAGCCGGACGCGTCGACCGTTTGTAACACGCTCCGTGCCAAGAGGCGTGACCGCTCGCGATCGAACGCAGGGGCTGAAAACAGACCATGAGTTATCGTGATTCTTCCTACGACCGACCTTTGGACAATCCGATCAACTGGTCGTTTCGGGTGGGTCGGCTTTTCGGTATCAACATTCGTGTGCACATCGCATTCGTGATCTGCGCGGTGATACTGGTATGGATGGACATTCCCGACGAGGACTCGCGCAGATCCGGGTGGCTCGTCACCGTGCTGATTCAATCGCTGGGCACGTACGCCATACTCTTCGCCATCGTCCTGGTTCACGAATTCGGCCACTGCTTCGGGGCGCGATATACGGGCGGCGAGGCTGATGAGATTCTGATGTGGCCGCTGGGCGGGCTCGCCAGCGTCAATCCGCCGCACACGGCCAGGGCCCACATGATTACGACGGTGGCCGGTCCACTGGTGAACGTGGCAATCTGCGCGATTTGCTCTGTCGCCCTGGTTCTCTGGATGGGGCGTCTCGGCGCGGTTCCGTGGAACCCCTTGCACCCATTTGGTTCGTTCGATTCGATGAACCTGCCGACCAGCGGGCAGTGGTGGCTGCTCCGTGTCTATGGTCTTAGCTATGTTCTGTTGTTGATCAACCTGTTACCGGTCTTCCCTTTCGACGGCGGGCGCATCGTTCAAGCGTGGCTCTGGCCAGAGAAGGGTTTCCGACGTTCCATGGAAATCGCGACTGGTACGGGCATGGTCGGCGCGATTGCGATCGGACTATTTGGACTCGTTTCAAGTACGTGGCTTCTGATGATGATCGCGGTGTTCGGCTACCTGACCTGCTATCAGACGAGGCGCATGTTGAAAGAACAAGGGGATTTCGCCGGCGACGGATTCGGTGAATTCTCAGACGGCTACAGGTTTCGTAGCGACGATGATGACGAAGAGAAAAAGCCCGGCTTTCTTGCCCGGCGAAAGGCACGCCGCGAAGCGAAAAAGGCTGAGCAGACACGACTTCGAACCGAGGCCCACGAACGCGCCGTGGAGGAAGTGCTCCGCAAAGTGTCGGCCTCAGGTATCGACACCCTCACCCCACGCGAACGTCGCATTCTCGAAGAAGAAACCCGACGCCAGCGGATGGGGTAACACGCATCTCCGCGAAGTGTTCCTACATGATCTCTCCGTCGGGCGAACACTCGGCCGGTCGAAACGGTCGCAAGGCCGGAGCCTCACACGAGGTCTTATCGAATCGCCGGCACTGGGTCGTTCGCCTCGACCAGCTTTCGAAGCACCTGCTTGGCCACGGCGAGCTGCGGATCTTTGCCCGCGCTATAGGGGATGGGCCGTTCGACGAAATAGTCGGGGGTGGTGGGGTGGCCCTCGAGAGCCGATCGCATGCCCGGCAAGATGAGAACACTATCATCGCCTACGCGTCGGAATGCTCCGACCGTCGTGACGTGCCCGGGGGTCGGCGCGCCGACCAGCGTGGCCCGGTTCCGCCTTTTCGCGACGTCGACGAGCATTTCCTTCGCACTTCGCGTACCGTCGTCTGTCAGGATGACCACCGGCTTGTGCCATCCCCAATCCGAATCCGCTGATCCGAAAAGAAACCGGTTTCCCCGACCCGCGAAACCTCCGAATCCGTCGCGCAGATCCCAGAGTAGCCCGTCGACGTCGTCTTGCATTTCGACCAATCGTCGATATTCGCTGCCCGACCCCAAGAATGTCCACGCATGAAGATACGCATACCGGTTTCCGTTTTCTTCGATAATGTGGATACTCTCGCGAATGGCCCGCTGCACCGCCTTGTGAAGCGATTCCTTGACCGGCGTCACGAGAAAATTGTAGATCAGCTCCGGCTTTCTTCGTAGGCGTAGGCGGATCGGCCGACCGGCCTTGCCGCGAAAGCTGACGATCGGCTCGAACGGCACACCGTCCACCGAGATGATTTCGTCGCCGACGCGGATGCCGGTCCGTTCGGCAGGACCGAGCGGTTCGATTTTCTCGACGGTTGCCGAGGACGCGCCGGTCACTTGCACCCCGCTGTCGATCCGCGATAGGTTCCCGGGCGCCGTGAATGGATTTTCGAAAAATCCCGGAACTGGGTTTGCGTTTTCCGATCGTGCGGGTAATATCGAATGTAGAGATGCGGAGTGGTCACGGTTGGCCACTCGCTCGCCCGGCGGGTTCGCTCTTGGTCCATCGAGTCATCCTGGACCGGCGACGCCGAAAGTTTCACGAGGGGAGAAACTGCGGGATGATCCACTTCACCTGCGATATGTGCGGCAAGGAGTTGCTCGAGGGAGACAGAGACCATTATGTCGCCAGGATCGAGATCCGGGCGGCCAATGATTCGTTCGAGTTGA
>JADFIX010000776.1 GCA_022566435.1 Planctomycetota bacterium | reverse complement strand
CGGCGGTTTTCAGTTGGACGACGAGATGTCGGCCAAGTTTTACGAAAAGTCGAGGGAACTTGGTCTGCGCACCTTCAGCATACACAAGGGCTACTCGTCTCAATCGCGGACGCTGGGCCACTTGGCCAACCCGAAGGACGTCGAGAAAGCCGCGCTCGAGAATCCCGACTTTAATTTCATCGTTTACCATTCCGCGCTGCAACACGGCCCAAGTACGCCCGATTTCGAAAATCTCATAAACTGGGACGCCGAAACGGGCGACTTTGCGTGGCACAACGTCTTGATTGGCATCAAGAAAGACAATCCCGGCATGACGAACGTGTATCCCGAGATCGGCTCGGCCTTCGGAACGCTCGCCATCGAGCATCCCGTCATGTGCCAGCATCTCATGGGCAAGAACATCAAGCACTACGGGTCCGACCATGTCATTTGGGGCACGGATTGCCTGTGGTGGGGATCGCCCCAATGGGCCATCGACGCCTTCAAACGCTTCCAGATTTCCGACGAACTCTGCGAGAAATTCGCTTATCGAAAACTGACGAAAGAAGACAAGGCGAAGATCTTCGGTCTGAATGCCGCACGGATTTATGGTCTTGACGTCAAGGCCGGGCGCAAAGCGTTTCCGGGCGACGCGCTCTCCAAACTGAAGACCGCCTATCTGGATCGCGGCGGACAACGCGACAACACCGCCTACGGTTGGGTGCGGGCCGACGTGTAACCGATCCTCATAAAACAGAATGAGACGCTGCGTGATGAGACTGGACGTGTTTCTCAGCCTCACGATTGGAGTATCCTCGCTGACTGTTTTGTCACTTGGATCGTCGGCTTCTTCGAATCCTTCAGACTCGGACTCGAAACCGCGCCGGAAAATCGATCCGGCCGCTTGGGGCGGCGACCATGTGGGCAAGCCGCCGCCGCCGTTCATCACGGGCGATGAGTGTCTGTTTTGCCACCGCATGGACATCGGGCCGACGTGGCCGAAGAACCGCCACTTCCTGACGATGCGCCGCGCTGATGCCAAGTCAATCGCTCTTGCCGCGCTGCGCAAGCACAAACCGATGAAGAGGTTCGCTGAGGAAGTGGACTTCGTGTTGGGCGGCGACCGCCAGATGCGCTTCCTCAAGCGAACCAAGGACTACGGCCGACTCGCGATGCTTTCCATCGCCTGGAAACCATCACGGGATGGGCGCTCCGGGCAACTCACGAGAGCCGGCGATCCTCACTGGGACGATGGCGCTTTCGGCAAGTCGTGCGCCGGGTGTCACGCGTCGGGCGTCGATTCAAAGTCGTTCGCTTTCACCGCCGTCTCTCTCGACTGCTTCACCTGCCACGGAGACATAAAGCTCGAACACACCAAGAACGCGTCTCTGGCCCTGCTCTCCAAGAAAGCAAACGCCTCAGCCCGCGTCGTGATCTCGATTTGCGGCCAATGCCATATTCGCACCGGCAAGTCGCGCAGCAGCGGTCTTTCCTATCCGAACAACTTTGTCGCTGGCGATAATCTCTTCCGCGACTTTCACGTTGACTGGTCCAACCAACGACTTCGCTCGCTCGATCCAACCGAACGGCACATCCTCGAAAACACCCGAGACGTTGCCCTCTTCGGAAGGAATCAAGTCACCTGCCTGACATGCCACGCGGTCCACACGCAGTCAACCGCAAAACACCAGCAACTCAAGGATCAGGCGCTTTGCCTGAACTGCCACAACGCGGCCGGTCCCAAGTCAACCGTCAAGTCGCGAGGACGCCACAGTCGCCTCTGTGGGTATTGAATTCGCCGCCAACGCAAGAGGTCTGGAAATGTGCGAGAAGATCGATTACGAACATCTTCCCCCGGATGAGCCAATGGACGAAACGGATGTCAGCCTGCGGGCCTACCTGGCTGCGCTCAGCGACGAGCAATTGGCTCAGTACGACCCGAGTTGGTCCGATGAACAGTTGATCGAGTGGGACGGCAACTTTCGATCCGACGGCGCGCTGATGCTTGTTTGCTGCGAGCGCGACGTCGAAATTGGAGAGTACCGAAGGGTGCTTGAGCAGCATCGCAAACACCGCGGAATCCAGTCGTGATGCCGTCCGATCATGGCGCCGCCCTAGTCCAGCGAGAGTTTCCTTTTCGTTTCTTTTCAGTTTGGGCGTCGATTCATGTTCATTGGTTTGGGCGCCGATTCTCGCGTCCGAAGGCTACTCACCCCGGCGGAAGTTGTCATCGATACTGATCTGACCGAGAATGTCGTGGTCGAGCAAGCTCCGCGCCCATGAGAGCATGACCGATCGGCGCGCAGACCAGCATCGGCCTGCGGACGAGGCCCTATCATCACCCGGAATTAGCCCGCATCCCCCGGAATTAGAATGCGTCCGACATCACGAACTTTCCTTGTTTTCTTTTCCATCTCTCTGATGCACGCCCCGTTGTGGGCTCAGCGGCCGCAGCTCGTCGCCCCGACGAGCGCCCTGTCTGCGTCGGAACAGCAGACCAGGTTCGTGTTGCCCGAGGGGTTCGAGATTCAACTGGTTGTCAGCGACCCGGACATCGGCCAGCCGATGAATCTGAACTTCGACGCCCGAGGGCGACTGTGGATCACGCACAGCCTCGAGTATCCTTACCCAGCCAAGGGAGAAGGCGTCCAGCCGCGAACGCGATTCGCGGGCGTGGGGGATCATCCGCCTCGCGACCGGTTGACCGTTGTCGAGGCGATTGGGCCGGATGGCCGCGCGCAGAAGCTGCGGCACTTTGCCGACGGGCTTAATATTCCCATCGGCCACACCCCGCTGGGCGACGGGAGCACGGCCTTGGTCTATAGTATTCCGGCCATCTTCCGCTGCACCGATACCGACGGCGACGGCAAGGCCGACAAGCGGGAAGAACTGTACGGCCGCTTCGGCAACGTCGACACCCATGGCATGTCCAACTCGTACACGCCGT
>JADFIX010000775.1 GCA_022566435.1 Planctomycetota bacterium | reverse complement strand
TCGCGGCTACCCGTATGCGCCAATCACGAACCGTACCAATCCACCACGCTACCAGTCTGCTGAGATCGATCACGCCACGCGCCGCACGACACGGCCACACACGCCCGTCAACCGCCGACTCCCCAAATCCCGGACAGAATTGGTGATTCACCTGCCCTACGCGGCTGACGCAAGGAAGCGGCATTCATCCATCCGCGCGATCGACGCGGCGTTGGTTTTCCCGCTGGAGTTTGTCGAATTCCCGCGCCAGTCGGGGGTTGCCCAGGTCAGGATGGAGGTGGCGTTGTTGCTGAATCACCTTGATGACGTCCTGCGGTCGGTGCTCGAGGGCGGTTCGGCATTGCAGGTCCCGCAGAAGCGACCGCCAGCGAATCGGATCGTCAGCCGTCAGGGACAATGCCAGTGTATTGAACCGAACCAGCGCTTCCGCCCATTCGCCGAGACGGAATTGCGATTCCGCATAACCGTAGACCACGCGAACATCTTTGGAATCTTCGCGAAGAGAATCTTCGCCGTCCTTCGTGAGGCACGACGCGAACAAATCCCGTGCCTCCGCGTATTGCTCGACCGCGAGTTTTGCCTCGGCCAGTTGTATGACCAAGGACCGTCGCTGGTCATCCGTCGCCTGCTCATTGAACTGGTTTGCCCACGCCATAATCTGCTCTGCCAGGAGCAGTGCGACTTCGGCTTTTCGTCTGCCGCCCGTTTCGTCCCCTTTGGCTCTCAGTTCCTTGGCATCGGCGGCGAGATCCGTGTACAGCAACTGCAGCGTCGGACCCGCCCGTTTCGGATCGGCGGCGACATAAGCGGGAACGGCCCGCGCGGCTTCGGCCAATTCGCCCAGACTCTCGTATGCCATGAGACGGACTCGCCAGACGCGACCGATCATCGAGGCCGCTTCCGGGTAGTCGCGCTCGAAGTTCGTCAGTGTTTCGAGGGCCTGCGCGGGTCGGTTCACCACCGGCAGAACTTGCATTTCCGCGCCGATGAGCTTGGCCCTTGCCAGAAGTCGCTTCAAGGTCGATGCCCGGTTTTCGTCGCGAAGGTCGGTCAGTCGGGGGCCCGCGAGGGATACAAACGCCCGCTGCACGGTAAAAAAGTCGTCCGTGCGCATGTGCAGGGCCAACAGATCCTCCGGCGACTCCAGACTCGCGGCATCGAGAGCCAGCGCCAAACACCGCACGCGCGCGAAAGCGGCTTCGAAGAATCGCGAATGGTCTTCGTCGACCAGGGCATACTGCGCCGCCGCGCCATCGAATTCCGTGAGTTCGTCGAGTCGTTGCGCGTAGAAGAAGCGCCAATAGCGGGCCGCCTCCGACTGCGGATAATAGGAGACCAGGGCGTCCAGCGACCTACGATAAAGATCATTCTCGGACGGGTGATTGGCCCCGGCCTTTGTCTCTTCGTGGAGCTTATTGCTTAGCTGGACGGCGTAGATCGCCGCTTGCAACGCCTTGTCCCAGGTCATGTGATTTCGAGCGACTTGGAGAAAACGTTCTGCGGCCCTATCCGAACGGTTGCGGCGGTACTCGGCGACCGCCATGTTGAACAAGACCTCCGGTATGAAGGCACGAGCTTTTTCGCTCACGTTGGAGAGAAATGTCTCGCCAATACGAACGATTTTCGCAAGGCGCGGGTCGGAGGGGGCAGCCTCTTCACCGCTTTCCGCCAACAAACCGGCGATCAGGGCACAGCGCTCGAGCGAGTCCAAGCGGGCGAGTGTGGTATCTGAATCGATGACCGCATGGACGGTCGCGTAGATTTCTCCCTTTCGCTGGGGATGGCGGCGGGCCAAGTCGGTAAGGGGCTGCCAGGCCCGTTCCCGCATTCGTGCCGCGCGCTGCTTACCTGAGATTCCGGCGGCTTTCGCGCGGTAGATGGATCGTTCCAAGATCGCCGCCACCAACGACAAACCGAAATGGTCATTCCTCTTGGTTTCGATTTTCCGTTGGAACCGTGCCGCATTCTCTAGGGCATTGGCGTAACGCCCATCGTCTCGGTCGTTGCGAATTCGCTCTATGGTCGCCGCGTCCACCGCCCATCGAACCCGCGCGCGTTCCGCCGGATCGGCAATCACTTCGGCGACCTGAAGCGCCCGATCCAGCAGTCGTCGCGCCGTGGCGTGCTTGTTGAGCAGCCGATTGGTCATGCCGGCGAGGAGCAAGGCCGGTATTTGAATCCGGCTTGCTTCGTGCGGCGTCTTCAGCACGGCGGGGTTGGCCGACAAATAGGCGAGGATGCGGTTCAGGCGTTGCGCCCGCGTCCTGTCTTGATCGTCTCGCGGCAGGGCGTCGTACAGTAGCGCCCACAACAGAAGGTAATCCGCTTCCGGACCGATAAGATCGACGCGTTCCACATAGCCGGTCCGCTCGAGTTGTTCGAACTGCGGAATCGACAACGATTCGAGTCGCTCGTATTCAATGGCGAGTTCGGCCAACAGGGTAGAGAGTATTTTGATCGTCCGGGTCGTCAGATGAAGTAATTCCGTCCGATCTTCGCGCCCGAGTCCGCGAAACAGCACGGCGCTGATAAGCGGTTCGGCTTGTTCGTAGAGCAAGGAGCGAGCGAGATGCCCACAGACGCCTTCGAGATCGCCGGAGTCAAGACGGAGTTCAACGTGCCGGTGCGGATGCGCGACGGCGTGGTTCTGCGCTGCAACGTCTATCGCCCCGCCGCCGACCATCCGGTGCCGGCGTTGCTGCTACGAAATCCCTACGACAAGGACGTTGCCCAAAGCTATGTCTATGCCCATCCCGCATGGTACGCGCGGCACGGTTACGTCGTCGTCGTCCAGGACACTCGCGGGCGCCATGCCTCGGAGGGCGCGTTCTACCCGTTGCGGCGTGATGCCGAAGACGGCTACGACACCATCGAATGGTGCGCTGCGCTGCCCTATACGAGTGGCAGGGTCGGCACGTACGGTTTTTCC
>JADFIX010000014.1 GCA_022566435.1 Planctomycetota bacterium | reverse complement strand
TTTCAATTCTTTCTAAAGCCTGTCCCGACAGTACGCCATGCGTAGCTGCCGCATAAATATCCAGAGCACCGTTTTGCTTCACGCACTCTGCTGCGGCCGCAATCGAACCGGCGGTATCTATCATGTCATCTCTGATCAAAACATTGGCGCCGGCACCGAGCACTTTGAGCGGTGTTTGCGTATCTTTCGCTCGTACCACCATACGAGCGAGTTCCTCGCCATCTTTAGGATGGAACAGGTAGCTCACGGGTCCGCCCAGCCGGAACCACGTCAGACGCCCCAACGGCGCATCCCGTTCGATGCGATCAGCAAATTCGCTGCACCAGTTCATCCGCCACCTTCCACACGTCACCCGCCCCCATCGTGACCACGAGATCGCCATCGGTCGCCTGGGCCACTACATGCTCGGCCGCCGCACTCAACGTCGGCAGGTAACAAGCCCGACCGCCTTTTTCGCAGATACGCGAAACCAACTCCTTCGAACCCACTTGTACGCCGTCACGTTCACTCTCCCGAGCGCCGTATACATCAGGCACCACGACCTCGTCGACATCGTGGAACGAGGCCGCGAAGTCGTCGAGAAAATGGCGTGTTCGGTCGTATTGGTGCGGCTGAAAAACGACGATGATCCGCTTCGGCACATACCGACTCCGAACGGCTTCGATCGTGACACGAATCTCCGTGGGATGATGGGCATAGTCATCCACGATCTGCACGCCGCTCCCTCTACCCCGCAACGTGAGCCTTCGTCCGATGCCCTCAAACGAGGTGACGGCTTCGGAAATCCGATGGCAGGCGGCGCCGCAATGATAGGCCAGCGCGACGGCAGCCAGGACGTTACGTACATTGTGTTGCCCGGGAACCTCCAGCCGCGTCGACAAGACCGGCACCCGACGATATTGAACGTCGAAAGAAAACCGACCGAAGTCCTGCGCCAGATTGATCGCTCGCCAGTCCACGGACTCGTCGAATCCGAACGTCTCGACGCAGGCGCCGGATGCCGCGGACGCTTCCATCGCCCATCGGTCTTCACCATTACAAATCACGATTCCCGCGACGTCCACCAGGCGGGCAAAGTCGGAAAAAGCCTCGACGATGGCCTCGAAATTCTTGTAGCAATCGAGGTGATCCGACTCGATGTTCAATATCGCCGCGGCGTGCGGCTTGAGGTTCAAGAACGATCGACCATACTCACAGGACTCGACCACGAAGTGCGGACCCGTGCCCGCGGCGCTGCTCCCTCCCAGTTGCTCGGATTGCGCACCGATCACAAAGGTCGGATCCAGGCCCGACTCCCGGAAAATGTGGGCGACCATCGCCGTTGTCGTACTCTTGCCATGCGTCCCGGCGATCGCGATCCCTCGGTACCCTCGTGATAGCTCACCGAGCAATTCCGCATATTTGATGACTCGTACGCCGCGCCGGTGTGCGATTTGCAATTCCGGATTCGACATTGGGATGGCGGCACTGATCACCACAAGATCCACGTCCTCAGCGACCTGCTCGGCGCGATGCCCGATGCTCACCCTCACACCGCGCTGCACCAAAGACCCCATGCCTTCAAACGAGTTGAGGTCCGAGCCGGACACCACCGCGCCGCGCTCCGCGAGAATGCGTCCCGCGCCGCTCATACCGCAGCCGCCGATACCGATCATGTGAATGCGCAAACCTGAAGCGTCGAAGCGATTGTTTGCCCGACTGGAATCGTGTTCGTCTATGCCCACGCGCACCTCGCTCCCTCGCCACGAGCTATGTCTGAAGAAGTCGACCGCGCGGAGCGTATGTAGACGGTTCTCGCCCGCAAAGATTCCACCGCGCCGCTTGATCTCTTTATCGTCACGCCTCGCTTCATGACACCACCATTTCACAGGCCCGTGGCGCATCTGCGACCGCTGCCAAACGCAAGATCCCATCCGCGATATCTTCGGCCGGCGATTTCGGCGCCGACCGCCGAGCGGCGTCCGCCATCGAGCGGCGAAGCTCAGCCGAAGCCATCAACGGCTCGAGTACCCTTCGCAACACCGGTCCCGTCTTCTTGGGATCGGCCTGATCCTGCACAACCCGAGCGCTTCCGACGCGTTCGAGACACTTGGCATTCGCCATTTGATGCATGTCTTTATGGAAAGGGTACGGCAGCAGCACGGCGGGACGCCCGACGACTGTCAACTCGGCCAGCGTCGACGCCCCCGCCCGGGAGACGACGAGGTCGGCGACGGCCAAGGCATCGGCCATGTCATGCGTAAACGGCAGCACGCGCCAAGGAATATTTCTGCCTGCGTACGCCTCGGCAACGCGATCGTAATCGCTCTCCCCGGACAAGTGCAGGATCTGCCAGTCTTCAAAGGATTCCAGAAACGCCAGATTGGCCAACACCGCTTCGTTCACCGTCCGCGCACCTTGCGAGGCGCCGGTCACCAGCAGCGTGTGACGCTTCGGGTCGAGCCCAAATCGCGTAAGACCCCTCTCCCGGCTCGCATGACCGAAGACGGCGCGAACAGGACACCCCAAGACCCGAACATTCGAATGCGAAGGAAAATGATCGATCGTCTCCGCCCATTGAGCAAAAACCGCTTTCGCCATCGGCGCCAAGTGCTTGTTGGCCCGTCCCGGCGTAACATCGGGATTCAGCAGCGCGATCGGAATTCCGGCACGATACGCCTCACGAACGGCCGGTACGGAGCTAATGCTACCCGTTCCGACAACGACCATCGGGCGTTGGACCGCAAAACGCGCTCGGCAACGCTTTGCCTCTCGCCAGTACCCATACATCGCTTCCGGCCATCGCCAGGGCGCCCGTCTCAGTGGCGGCAGGTTCTGACTGACCAGTTCATGATTGGTCTGCCCGACGACGATCGCATCGATCGCCCGAGTGGTACCGAAGAACAGGCATTTCAGGTCCGACAGACGAGACTGGAGTGCTTCCGCCACGGCGATCGCGGGAAAGAGATGGCCTCCCGTGCCGCCACCGGCAAACGCGATCGTCGAAGAAAACGGCGGCAAGGGTGACTCGCTTACCATCACTCGTGGCTCCGACCAACAAAGTGAATACAGGAGTCTTCATCCGCCTTGGCCGCACGCCCGGCGATGGCTGCCAAGATGCCGATCGCCAGGCAATAGGTCAGCACGCCACTTCCGCCGGCGGATACAAGAGGAAGCGGTATTCCGGTCGTTGGTGCCATGACAGTGACAACCGCGATGTTCAGCACCGCCTGCAGGCCGAAGCAGGCGGTCAGCCCAAACGCGATCTGCCGTTCGAATGGCGTGCGCGCCGACCACATCGTGCGCAGGCCCAAGTAGACAAACACGCAGAACAGCGCCACGACAAGCGTGCCGCCGACCACGCCCGCCTCCTCGCAGAGATGGGCGAAAATGAAGTCGGAATGGCTCTCGGGCAGATAGCCGTACTTTTGAATGCCCGCCCCGAGTCCGGTGCCGAACCAGCCACCGGAGGCGATCGTGGTCAGCGATTGGAGAGGCTGGTAACCCGCACCGCGGGCATCCCCCCAAATATCTCGAAAGGCAACCAACCGCTGAACTCGATACGGGGCCGCCATCAGCAAGCCGGCAAGACCGCAAACGCCGAAACAACCCAAGGCCCCGAGGTGGACGAGACGACAGCCCGCGACCAGAAGCATCAATCCGCTGACCGCTGCCAGTAAGAATGAAGTTGAGAAATCCTCTTTTCCCACCAACAACACAAATAGCGCGATCAAGACCACTGCGGGGAGCAGCCCCGCCTTGAATGACCTTGCATCCGCGCCTCTCTCGCCAAACCACCACGCAAGCACGAAGATCATGGCGATCTTGGCCAATTCGGAAGGTTGAAACCCCAGCGCCACGCCGGACAGCGAAACGTGAATCCAGCGCTGAGAACCGTGGCGTGCCACGGACCAACCGGGAAGGAACGTCGCGCCCAAAGTGATCAAAGCAAATGCACAGACCGCGAATGTGCACCATTTTCGGCCCGCCGGTGCGGCCAATAGCAGTTGACCCCAGCGTGCCGCCGAAATCAGCAGCAGGAATCCGACCACCGCAAAGATGCCCTGCCGACCGAACACCGACTGCCACAGCGAAACATCAAGGTAGGATTGATCGAGCCGCGCCGAGGCGGATGTGACCATGACCACGCCGATGACCAGCAGCGCCGTGGCCACAATGACCATCGCCCCGGCATGATCTTGGATCAGACGTTCCCTCGTCCGCATGACGTTCCATCCGTAGTATTCATTCTTGCAGCACACCGGCCAACGTGCTGCCTAGTATTTTTTCGTCAACGAAGCTTGATCGTCACCACCGCAAGTCCGGCAAACAATGCGGCGATCAGCCAAAACCGGACGACCGTTTGCGGCTCGCTCCAACCGCCCAAGTGGAAGTGATGATGAATCGGCGCACATCGAAAAATACGCCTACCGCCACTCCACTTGAAATAACCGATCTGCGACAGAACGGAAATCGCTTCAATGACAAAGATACCGCCTGCGATCAATAGCATCAATTCCTGACGAATCACGATCGCCACGAAACCGATTAGTCCGCCCAACGGCAACGACCCCGTGTCGCCCATGAAAACGCGCGCCGGATGGCAGTTGTACCACAGAAACCCGAGGCACGATCCCAGGATCGCGCCGCAGATCACCACCAGTTCGCCGCTCTTGGGTACATGTGGAAACAAGAGCTTGTGCGCCAACGGCTCGGTGCCCACAATGTACGCGAGGATCAGAAACACGAGCGCGCACATGGCCACGCACCCCGTCGCCAGTCCGTCCATCCCGTCCGTCAAGTTGACCGCATTCGACGTGCCGGTCATGACCAAAACGGTAATGAGCATGAACGTCAGTGCACCGAGTTGCAGTCCGGCTTTGTAAAACGGCACGGAGAGAATCTTGAACGACGGCACCGCACCCGGCTCCGCCACCGAACTGAGCATCGCATGGTTGTGTTGCCCGTGACTGTACACGTAGAAGCCCAGGATCACGCCCAGCCCGATCTGAAACAGAAGCTTCTCGTACATCTTGAGACCGTCGCGGGATCGATTTTTCCGCCCGGCCGTGAGCTTGAGCCAGTCGTCTACCGCACCCAACGCCCCGAGCCAGACGAGACAGACAATCCCCATGCGGACGTAGAAACTGGTCAAGTCGGCGAGCAAAAGCGTGGCGAGGAGGATGGCGGATAGAATCATGAATCCGCCCATCGTGGGAACGTTGTTCTTGTCTCGCGTGAGCTCGTTGAGCGAAGCGTGATCGAATTCGGGTCGGTCGCCCAGTTTCCATTTCATTAGTTGACGAATCACACGGGGCATGGCGATAAGCATGAGGAGAAAACAAAACACCGCGGCGCACGTGCCACGGAACAACGTATTCTCGTAGGCGTAATGCCGACCGCCCAGAAGCCCATGAATCAAGTGGTAAAGCACGTTTCGTCGTTTCCCGTTTCCATCACAATGCTTTTCAAACCAAGAGCCGGGTCGCTCACGCTCGCCGTACTGATAAGACGAGTGCCCCGCTTGCAAACCCGCAGAGACACCCGTGGTACACTAGGCCATCGCAACCCGCTCCCCGTACGAACTTCGTATGCGCTCCACGATTCTTTCCAGTTGCAATTCACGCGACGCTTTGATCCAAACGGTATCGCCGGATTGCAGGAGTGAATCGAGTGCCTCCCCGGCGGACTCGCTGTCTTCGCACGCGACCATCATCATGAGGGTACCTTCATTCTTCACCTCACCCGCGGCCTGGCGTGTTTTACGGCCCACGGTAATCAACAAGTCGAACTTGGCATCTACGATGCGTCGCACGACGCGGCGGTGGAGGCGAGCGGACGCATCGCCAAGCTCCAACATGTCGCCCAGGACAAAAACCCGACGACCTGTGTCTGCGAGCAAGAGAGACTCGATCGCCGCCTCAACGCTTGCGGGATTCGCATTGTAGGTGTCATCCATCAGGGTGATGTCACCGATTCGCACGATCCGGGCACGTCCCGCCGGTGGCACGAACGAATGAAATCGGCGGATCATATCTTCGCCCAAGAGCCCGAGCCGCTGGGCAACGACCATCGCCGCCGCCGCGTTTACGGCGTGATGCGAACCGGGAAGAGGCACATGAACCCGCCCGAAGCCGGACAGCGAAAAAGTCGTGCCGGAAAGGGAACCTTCAACTTCCGCCAGCGCAAACTTCGAGCCCGGCGTCCGACCGACCGTCCAAACTTCGCACCCGCGCGGCGTACCCATCTGATTCGTCAATTCGTCCGATTCGATGTTGACCACGCACAGTCCCCCCGAAGCAATATGGTCCATCAATGACGCTTTTTCAGCGGCGATCGTGGTGAGGTCGCCAAAACCCGACAAATGGGCTTCGCCGATCGAAGTGATCACACCGATTGTCGGGGCCGCCATTTGCCCCAAATGAGCGACTTCACCGGGGGCGCTGCTGCCGATCTCGACAATCAAATAGCGATCATCCGGCTCGGCGGAAAGCAACGTTAACGGCACGCCGATCTCATTGTTGAAGCTCCTGGGTGCACAGCGCCCGGGAAACGAAGCCGACAGCAAGTGATGCAGCATGAGCTTGGTCGTCGTTTTGCCGTTGCTGCCGGTGATCGCGATGACCTCGGTCGTCGGTGAAACAACCTCGCGACGATAATAGGCCGCCAATCGGCCGAGTGCCGTGATTGTATTGTCGACAACCAGGGGGACGATCGAATCGTCGCGACCATCGGTTTCCAAAGACGATGCACCCTCGAAGTCGTACCACTCTCGCCCGTCGGGTACTGCGCTGATTGCATTCGTCTCCGCCAGGGACGGACGCGCCAGCTTTCCCCCGAATCGCCACATACAAATCGCCCGTATGAATCTCGCGGGAATCGGTGATCACGCGATCGATGGTCAACGAGTGGGTCGTAGCGGAGATTTCCGCGCCGATCGCAGAGGCAATGTTGCCGAGTGTAAGAGGAATCATACCACACCTCCCGCGGTCACGGTGGTTTCCAGGCATTCGCGGGCCACCGTCGCGTCGTCGAATGGCAAGACTTCGTCGCCGAGAATTTGGTAGTCTTCGTGCCCCTTGCCCGCGATCAAGACCGTGTCGCCTGGTTCGGCCTCCGCGATCGCGCGGGCGATCGCACAGCGGCGATCGACGTCCACACGCACCCCCTTCGCGGCATCCGGGGGGAATCCACATAAGATGTCGTCCACAATCTTCCGCGGCTCTTCGGTCCGCGGATTATCGCTCGTGACGTAGGCCACATCCGCCATCTCGTGCACGACGGCAGCCATACGCGGACGCTTGACTCTATCGCGATCACCCCCGCAACCGAATACACAACGGATTCGTCCTACGGTCAGCGGCCGAATCGCCTGTAGCACATGGCGAAGCGCGTCATCCGTATGAGCGTAGTCCACCAGTACTGAGATGGGACTCTCCTCCGGCGCGACACGTTCCAAACGCCCAGGCACACCGGTAAGACCGGCCAACCCCAGCTGAACCGACGCCCGCGAAAGACCCAAAACGCGTGCCGCCGCCGCAGCCGCCAGTGCATTCGAAATGTTGTGACGACCGATCAGCCCGATTCGCACGCGAACTTCGTAATCTTGCCAATGTATGACGAATTGACTGCCGGATGCGGTCATGGATTCGATCGTGGCACCCGTTTCGCAATCGTCGCCGTTCAAGCCGAATCGTGAAACCGATGCCCTCGTCTTAGCGGTCATCGACTCGCTCGCGGGATCATCGCCGTTCACCACAGCGGTCGCCCGTGAATCGAGCTGCTCGAACAAGCGGCGCTTGGCCGCAGCATAGGTATCCATCGAGCCGTGATAGTCCAGATGATCGCCCGTGAGATTCGTGAACACACCGACCGACCACCGTAGTCCCTCCGTACGGCGTTGATCCAAAGCGTGCGAAGACACCTCGAGGACCGCGTATCGGGCACCCGCGGTGGCGGCCGCCGACAGGTGACGACAAAGATCGACTGGACCTGGTGTGGTCAATGGCGCGGCGATCCGATCTCCCACGAGATCGTACTCAATGGTCCCCAAGAGCGCCGCCTTTTTCCCCGCGGCTTGAAGAATCGAACGAAGCATCCAGGCCACGGTCGTTTTGCCATTGGTACCGGTGACACCGATGAGTCTTAGCTTGTCGGCCGGCGGATCGTGTAGCCCGTAGAACGCCGCTGCCAATCGACCCAATGCGGCGCGCGAGTCTGGAACGCGCAAATAGGTCGCGTTCCCCGTAGTTTTCGCTTCCTGGTCGACGACGACCGCCGCGGCGCCGGCTTCGACTGCTTGCTCCACATATCTATGTCCGTCGCAATGCGTGCCGCGTACGGCAACGAACAGGGAACCCGGTTCGACACGACGCGAATCGTCCGTGAGTGACGTAATCACGTCACCCGAGGGAACGCCGCACGGATAGGCGAGGGTAAGCCCGGCGCGACACCAGAGGGTCTGCAATGTATGGGTACGCAAGTCGATGGCGGATCCGTCCGAATATTTCATCCTTGAGTGCCTATTCTACGCCACCGCGGCATCCGTGTCACCCAAGCGCGAAACCTTCGACGAACCAAACGGAAAGAAAAACAACCGCCACCATAACTCGCCTGCCGAACGACTGTGAAATCAAGCGTTCCAACAGGCTTAGCCTGCAAAATTCACAGCCCGGCGATCTCCATCGGACGATCGGGAGGCACCTCCAAGTAGGCTAGAGATTGCGCGATTATGCGACCGGCTGCCGGTGCCGCTACAGTAGCACCATAGTATCCGATGGCCATGTTCGGGCGACGAATCATGATCAATACGAGGACCTGTGGATCGGATGCGGGCGCGGCCCCCACGAATGTCGACTGATACGCCCCATCCACATACCCCCGATGACCAGGAAGCGTTAACTTAGATGTACCAGTCTTGCCCAGCACGCGATATCGTGCCGGCATAACCGACGCCGACCGGCCCTCGTTCACCACCGCGACCAAAAGTTCGTCACGAATGTATCGCGCTACATCAACGGGCGTCGAACGCCTGACGGCTTCCGGACCCTCGTGCCATTCAAGCACATCGCCGCCGGACCCCAGAAGGCCCCTGACCAACCTCGGTTTCAGCAGCGTACCGTCGTTTATTAGGGCCGCGTAGGCCGTAATGAGCTGAAACGGTGTGACACCGATTTCATAACCAAACGAAACGGACTGCGTCGTCATTTCGGACCATGCCGACGCGGGACGAATCGACCCCGCGTTTTCGCCCGGGCATTCGATTCCGGTCCGCGCCCCGAAGCCGAAGCCCCGAATCGTCTCGTACAAGACGTCCTTTCCCATCCGCATCCCGATTTGTGTCATGCCGATGTTGCTGCTCTTGACGATTATGCCCCTCAGATCCGTCAAACCCTGCGGTGTCACATCCTTTATCAGGCGGCGACCAAAATAATGACGGCCCATGTGGCAGTCGATTTGCTCGGTCGTCGTTACGAATCCACCGGCCAACGCCCCGGATGCGATGAACGGCTTGATGGTGCTGCCCGGTTCGATTGGATCGGTCAAGACTCTGTTGCGCCGGGCATCGGCCGAGCTCTCTCCCGCCACGTTGGGGTCGAAGTACGGAATCGTCGCCATGGCGAGCACGTCGCCGGTTTTGGGCGTCATGACGACCGCCAGACCGCTCTTCGCCTCGAATGAACGAACCGCCTGGTCGAGCGCCGTCTCCGTAATCCGTTGAATCTCGGCGTCGATCGTCAGCACCAAGTGGCCCCCGTCAACGGGCGGTGTCGACGCATCTTCTGACCGCCAGAGTGCGCGGCGTCTTGCGTCGCGAATGGTGGCTCGTCTACCGTCGCGGCCGGCGAGGTGCTTGTTAAGGTTTAGCTCGATTCCATCCAGACCGTGCCCCTCGCTGCCAACGTAGCCGAGCACATGACACATCGACGTTCCCAATGGATAATGGCGCACAAGCTTTCCCGACAGACCCACGGCGGGGTCCTGCAAGTCGCGAACGGCGTCGGCCGTCACGTCATCGACGGTCGATGCCACCACGATGAACCGCGAGTTCGGGCGGCGGCGGATCATGTCCTCGATATCTTCCGGCGACAAGTTCACTCGCGGCGCGAGGGCATGCACCGATTTCTCGAGGTTCTCAGCGCGGACCGGATCGATGAACACGTCCCACAGTCGCCGGCTGGTCGCCAAGACGCGGCCGCGACTGTCGAATATCCGACCGCGCCGCGCGGGCAGCACGGCGTTGCCGGCATACTGCCGTTTCGCATGGGACAAGAGACGCGGTCGTAGCGTCGTGTTGATGTGGACCAGCCGCCCGGAAAGGGCCAGGAGCATGAGAATCACGCCGCCCAGCACAGCCGCGGCCACCCTGCGTTGCCGACGATCGATCGCATCGGATGTCATGGTGTCCTCAGTCTCTCGGTCGTGGATAAGTGAGGGCGATTTCACCCGAAGACTCGACCTCCGCGGGCGAAACAAGTTCGGTGTCAATCCACGACATGCGGGAATGCAACCGCTGCGGCGCACGCAGCCGGGCAACCGCCGTCTGCACGAGCCACAGACGCTGCCGGGCCTCGACCCTCTGCGATTCAATGGTCAGCGCGGCGCACGCACTGCGGGTGTGCCCGACCCGACAGAACACTACCCCTAATGCCACGATCGCAAACATGACCAGCAGAACGCAGATGCGAAGGGTATTCATCGATTCGTGCCACGGCTGGAATCGGCCATGGCTACCGTGGGCAACTTGATGCGCACGCCGGACCGAATTCGAGAAGGATCGGGAAACGCCTTCTTGTTCAGCTCGAATATCTCCTTCCAGCGCGATTCGTCGCCGAGTTCATCTCGGGCGATACTGACGTACCGGTCGTTCTTCTTGATCTGATACCAACGAAAGGGGCCCGTTTCATCCGCTCTGGTGCGCGGACGACGCGGTTCGGCGGCGTCTTGATCCGCCTCTGGGGTGCGTGCGGCGGTCCCTTTGTGCGGTTTCTCGAATCCGGCGACGACCGGAAGAACGAGTTCCATCCCGATGCCTAGCACATCGGGGTCCGAGAGCACGCCGCGGTTGGCGTCGATAAGCGCGTTGATCGGTCGCCGAGACTTGCTGCCGTAGTAAGTGAAAGCGATTTTCGAAAGTGTATCTCCCGACGTCACCGTGTGGCGTCCCATTTCGCGATTGGCCGCAGGCGGCGGATTGGCCGTCGATTGGCGTGCCGGCGGTGACGGAGGCGGCGCTCGTTCGGTATCCGCTTGGATCACGGTCTGCTGCTCCTTGTCCGCCATGCGAAGTTCACGGCGACCCTCGAGCGCAAGCTTCTGACTCAACGCCTCGATGCGGGCTTCCAGTTGACGGAAGCGTTCGGCTTCATCCGACGACCGGGCGTCGGCCACCTGCGCATTTTGTGGTCCTCGTTGCGGGTTCGACAGACCTGATGACGCGGGTGGCGACGCCCCGGACGGGTTGTGGTTCGAAACGGTGTTCGCCAGGCCTTGGTCGGTACCGGCGGGTCGTGGCGGATTGGTCGCCGCGCCGCGGGTAGCTGATGCGGTTCGACGCTGTGGCGGCCGACGATTCGATGCCGGCGGTGTTATTGTTTCCGCGGCGACATACTGAAAACGAGTTGGCGGATCTTGTGGTGACGGAACGAGACGACCACGATTGGACAGAATGACGGCGAAGCAAATGATGAAAGCGAGCCCTGCGATCAATCCAACCTTTGTCTCGCGCGCCATGAACTGGATCCTCCTTCCGACTCTACCGTTGCGTCGCGATCCCGACGTCGACCGCTATTCAGTGGGTAGCCTCCTGGCGACCCGAAGCTTCGCACTGCGCGACCTGGGATTCGCCCTGCGTTCCTCGTCGTCGGCGGTGACCGGCTTTTTCGTCAGGACGTTGTAAACGATCTCTGATTTCCGTTTTCGAAAATCCAGCTTGACCACTTTGTCTTCCACGCTGTGGAATGCGATCACGCCGAAGCGTCCCGCCGGTTTCAACACCGCTGGAGCATCTTGGAGCAGTCTCTCGAGGTTGGGGATTTCTTCGTTGACCGCCATGCGCAACGCCATGAACGTACGCGTCGCAGGGTGGATCTTGGCCTTGTGCGATGAAGGATTGATGCCCTGAGCCCTGGCCACGATTTCCGCCAGCCGACCTGTCGTCGTAATCCGCGAATTGCGCCGTTCGTTACAGATCAGCTTGGAAATCCGACGGCTGCGCATTTCCTGAGCGTTATAGAAAAGCACGTCCGCCAGATCACGCTCCTTCATACGGTTCACCATGTCGGCGGCCGTCACCATAAGCCGAGGATCCATCCGCATGTCGAGTGGTCCATCATGCATAAAGGAAAACCCTCGCGCTCCGTCGTCTAGCTGGGTCGAGCTGACACCGAGATCGGCCAGCAACACATCCACCCGATCCAGGCCGATTGAACCGAGTGCCTTGGGCAACTCGGCGAAATTGGCGTGGATGAACTCGATACGGCACGAACGACCCGCGAGATTCGCTCGGGCTCGCTCGAGGTTGGCTGGATCGACGTCAAGACAAATCAGTGTGCCGCGACGATCCAGGTTCTCGGCAAAAAGCCTCGCGTGACCACCGAGCCCGACGGTCGCGTCGACCACCGTGTCGCTCGACTGCACGGCCAGAAGTTCGCACACCTCACGCGGTAAGACAGGCGTGTGTCCAATTGGCTTGTCGACCACCAGAACGATCCGCAATGCCAAACCGCCAGGGGGAGGTCACACCTCCGTGGCAACACAATTTCCCCTGACGCCGCGTTCGTGTTCAAGCGGGCTATCCGACGGAACGAATCGCGACAGACCGACGTAGGCAAGACGTCGGTCGCTTTTGCGCAGCGCGTCGACACGTTCTTCGAGCGCCGCAATCTCTCGTACCGTTAGTGAATCGGCTTGTCTTGGCCTCTGGCATGACTGCCAGTTGTCATGAAAACGAGAAACCAAACGAACCATACGAGTCATTCCTCAACCCTTCATGAGAAAACGCGGCGCGCCGAGACGAAATGAGTCCGTTCATCTTCGCCGGTTCGGCACCGTTGGCACTTTTCCACGCCCGGTCGGTCTCGTGCAGGGCGGCGGCGATGGACAAAGACGCAAAAGGACGGCACGCCAAAAAAAAGGCGGGTGGGAAGCTGAGCAGAACCGCGCCGCCCTGCTCAGCTTCCTTACCGACTCTGATTCATGATTGTTCGCCGTCGGCTCCCACTCGCTACGGTTTCCGGATCCTTCCAGTCAATCGCAGCAGCGCGTCTAACCTCGTCCTCCTGACTCGGTTGGTCTCATCCGCAAAAAGCCCTGCCAGTCGGGCCATTCATCGCCCTCCCAATCGATGCCGGTGGCACGATCGAGATCGTCACGGTTCCAAATATCGAGCCGGTGCTTCTGACCCACGAGAAATACTTCCTCTCGCAGGCCGGCTTTCTGCCGCAAGCGTTCCGGCAGAATGATCCGACCCTGTTTGTCCATTTCCACGTACGACGCCAGGCCGTAAAACTGCAGCTCGAATTTTCGAGACTCCGGGCCGGGCAGAAATTCGGTCTCCATCCTCTCGGCGAGCGCGTCGAAGGCCCGATGAGTAAAGATGGATAAGGTGCCGCGGTGCTCGCCGAGGGTGACGTAGAGTCCACACCCATCGGTCTCGGGATCGAACGCGGACCGGATCTGCGAGGGAAGCTGGATCCGGTTCTTCGCGTCGATCGATCGTTCATATTGCCCGGTAAATATCCGCATTTAAGCCGATTCGCCTTGCCACACATCGTGGTCCAACTAGGTCTACTGTACCACCTACCCCCACCACGTCAACAACAATCTTCGATAAAAGGGAGTTGGCTTTTGCAATTAGTGTTCGGCAGCGCGACGGCGGTTCGATTCACCGTCAAGATATGGTAATCAGCGGCTGGCGACACACTACGGATCGTGATTTGCGCCAGCCGCGCAGTTTCTGCGCCTTTCGTTTAGTCTAAGAAATGGGGAATTCGGCCCATGTGTGCGCCGAGGGTTGACGGCTTGCTCTAAGCCCGCAGCAGCAATAGCCCGGCAAACGGAAACATCCGCACGGCCCGAATTCAGTTGAAAAGCGGGCGTCCGAAAGATTCTCTTTCACGCTTTCGAGGCGACCACGAACCGAGTT
>JADFIX010000774.1:1264-2931 GCA_022566435.1 Planctomycetota bacterium | reverse complement strand
CGGGCGAGACACTGCCACAACCATCGGTTACGCAAATCGCCGCGGCGGAAAAATCCGAACCAGACTTGGAAGACCCCACCGGACTTCACAAGCCATCAACGCACGAGACGCCCGCTCCATGACGAACGCCGCGCTAACCCCTGCCGCTCAGAAAAACCTTCGCTTCGCGATCTATTGGATGTTGATCCTGACATCCGCTTCGGTGATGGTGGGTCGCATCCTCAATGTGAAGTCGCAAAGTGGGGAAACTCCTTTTCTGAGCGCCAATGACCGCAGTCGCTGGCTGACCGTTCGTGCTCTGGTGGATCACGGCACCTACGAGATTGACGAAGTTATCACGGAGAAGTCGGACTGGAATTCCATCGACAAGGTGCGGCACAAAGGCAAAGACAAGGATGGCAAAGACGCGGAAGACCATTACTACTCGAGCAAGCCGCCGCTCTTGCCAACGATCTTGGCGGGTGAGTATTGGTTGATCAAGAAATTAACCAGTGCGACACTTGAAGAGCATCCGTTCTATGTCGCCCGAATCATGCTGATTGTTACGAACGTCGTCCCACTGGTCTTTGCGCTTTTTCTGATGGCACAGATTGTTGAAAAGTACGGCCGCACGGTCTGGGGACGAATGTTCGTCATGTTGTTTGTGACATGGGGTACGTTTGTCACGCCATTTGCCATCACAATCAACAACCATGTTCCGGCAGTAGTTGGAGTGATCGTTGCGTTGCGAATGACAATGGCGATTTGGAGTGAATCCAAGCGAGGTTGGCATCTCTTCATTCTTGCCGGCTTCTTTGCCGCATTCGCTGCTGCCAACGAGCTACCGGCGGTCTCTTTCTTGGCAGTCGTAACCGTGGCGGTCCTGATCAAGTCGCCGCTGAAAACATTCGTCGCGTTTTTGCCAACGGTGGCAATTGTTGCGGGTGCGTTTTTCTATACGAACTACTTGGCGCACGACACGTGGCGACCACCTTACGCTCATCGCCACGACGGCGAGATCCTCGAAACGTTTAGCGGTTCCGCAGCTGCGACGCTTGACGAAGGCGAGTTGCCAATTGGATGGGCGACAAGACTTCGTCAGAGTAAGAATGCAATTACACTCTCGGCCGAAACTCAAGTGGAGCCAGGTGTCGTGATGTGGCAACCATCCAAACCGATCTGGAAGTTTTGGGCAGAGACGCCCGCCAGAGTCGAGCGACGGTGGATCGTGTGGGATCCCGATGGAAATGATCGATTGGCGATCGTGCAGCTGCAAGGTTCGGGCGTGCTGGAAGTTCGGGAGTGGGACAACTGGTACGACTACGAAACAAGCAACTGGACTCCGGACAAGAGAAAAGGCGTGGACCGTGGTGAGCCGTCTCGCGCCGACTACGCGCTGCACATGCTCGTTGGTCATCACGGCGTGTTTTCTCTCACGCCGGTTTGGGTACTAAGCCTGTTCGGTCTGGGGATGTTGTTGGGCTTGCCCAGCCGAAGATTGCGGACCTTCGCCGTTATGGTAGTGGCGATCTCGTTTGTTTGCGTGGCGTTCTACGTGCTGCGGCCCGTGCAGGATCGCAACTATGGCGGTGTTAGCTACACGATGCGATGGCTGATTTGGCTCACCCCGCTGTGGGTGGTTTGCTTGTTGCCCGCAGCCGATGCAATGTCAACAAATCGTTGGTGGC
>JADFIX010000774.1:0-1254 GCA_022566435.1 Planctomycetota bacterium | reverse complement strand
GCGGATTTTGGCCATGGGTTTGCTTGTTGTCAGTGTGGTCTCGGCAACGTTCCCGGCATCGAATCCGTGGCAGCATCCCTGGATCTATCAGTACTGCGAGGCCTTGGGATGGCTGCCGGGTCCATGATCGCGTAGTGGGATACTCTGAAGAAAAGAAGCCCAGCTTCTCAGAGAAGCCGGGCTTCTGAACCCGACGGACCTGACGGACCTCACTACGTATAATCGATGTTGCACGAAACACTGCTTCTCGCAATGATACTCCGTCACAAAACTCAAATTCGTTTACCCACACGCCATCGTCCGTGACTTAGAACGCGTCTAATTTCAGTGTAGCGTTTTTTCGTCAAGAATCGCTTAGAAAAACAACGCCAGACGTCCGTGCGACTTGTACTAGTGGTTGACGTGACAGCAAGGAGGCTGATCATGTTCGGGGATCATCGACGTGTCGCTTATGCGATCGCCGTACAGTTTTTGCTAGCTTCAACCGTTGTGTTCATCGGGTGCGGTTCTGAAAATCCCACCAACGATGCTCCTGCAGCGAAAATTCCTAGTAGCCCAACGCCGGATAGTGCGGCGGCACAGCGGTCTAGCAACACTCAAGTCAACTCACCCGCGGCCATTGGTGAAAGCAATGGCGGTGACTTTCGGGTGGGGAATTCCCGCGGCGGCAATTTCAATGAAGCCGTCTTTGGCGGCGACGTGCCGGCGTGCGTCGATCGTGCCCGGCTCGAGGCAGTGGACCCCGGCCCGCGCGCCGGGCCGGCCGACGGCGCCGTTCTCGACGCACAGCGTCGCCACGTCGACGTGCAGCAGGTGCAGGAAGTCGCCGGTCACGACCTCGATCAGGTGCTCGAAAGTTGTGGCGCCGATCATGGCGAGGACCGCCGCGTTGACCTCGCTCTGGCGCGACTGGGCGCGGCGGCTCAACGCCACGATCTCGTCCTGGTGTTCGGTCAGCCGCGCGTTGGCGGCGCGCAGCCGTTCGATCATGACGGCCTGCAGGTCGATCACGCCGTCGCCATCGATGCGCGACGGCGGCGTCAGCGCGTCGAGCAGCTCGGGGTGGTCGACGAGGAAGTCGGGGCGGTGCCGCAGGTACTCGGCGACCTGGTCGTCGCCCAAACCGAGGTCCTGGTCGAGGGTCGCCTTTGGGTTGTCCGGGGGTGTCGCCATCGCCTTGTCCGCCGCCCGTCTATTCCTTGGTGATCGCCTGGCCGGTCTTGCGCCAGTCGGCGAGGAAGGCGGCCAGGCCCT
>JADFIX010000773.1 GCA_022566435.1 Planctomycetota bacterium | reverse complement strand
CTTCGTGAAATTCCTGCTTGATCGGATTGACCTATCAAGAACCGAGGGAATCAACCTTGCCGCTTGACCTCCCGACCCTCAGAAGCCGGTACTCGCAAGTGTATTACTAACAATCGATTTCTTCGCGCCGCGCGAAGATTTCTACCCGGGCGTGACGATAGGCTCCGGCGGTGCCATTGGTTGCGGCCATAGGCTGCGCTAAGCCTTTGTGGTAAAAACTGCCAAGGCAGGGCTGAAAGGTTGATTGGGTCTCAGCGTTTGGCAGGTCAGGTATCAGCGATCAAGTCGAGCCGGTCGCTTACGCTCGCGGTACTGTTCCTCCGTCACTCCGTCGCTTCCTACGATGTGAGCGATTCGCAAGTCGATCTCGAACTCTTTGCTTCCTTCGTGTTTTTGTGCCTTTGTGGTGAAACCTTCCGCTGTGTGCGTTCAAACGCGCAATCGCTGACATGCCGGACAGAAGAACGACGAACGTCCGGCGACCGTGATGCGTTCGATTTGTGTGCCGCACTTCTTGCAAGGTTTTCCCGCCCGCTGATACACCCGGTGGTAGTTCTGGAATGAGCCTGGATCGCCGTTCGCTCGACGGTAGTCCGCCATCGTCGATCCGTTGAGCCGGATCGCCTTGTTCAGCGTCGACTTGATGGCTCGCAGTAGACGTTTCACCTCGGATACACTTAGCGTTTCGGCGGCGGTGACAGGATGAACCTGCGCGGCGTGCAGGGCCTCATCGCAATAGATGTTTCCCAGGCCGGCGATCATACGTTGGTCGAGAAGCAACGCCTTGATTTGTCGTCGCCGGCGCAGCAAACGCGCGAAGCGGGCGGGCGAAAGATCGAGCGGCTCGGGACCGAGCGGGCCGAGAGTGCGACCGACGGTCGGGCCTTCCTTCTCACTGACCAACCAGACACCGCCGAAGCGGCGCGGATCGATGAAGCGAAGTTCGAGTCCGGCACCGCGGATGGCGACGCGCAGGTGCGTGTGTTTTGCCACCGCCCGTCGTGTGGGCATGAGAAGAAGCCGGCCGCTCATACCGAGGTGCACGACCATCCGCGTGGGACCGTCGAGTTCGAAGACGATTCGCTTGGCGCGTCTTGTGATATTTTCGATTCGGCGTCCGGGCAGAACCGTGTCGATGGGTTCGGCGGCGCCGTGGATGATGTCCTTGCGAATCGCGCGAGTCCGCCCAAAGAGACGGCCGATGAGTGATGGTCTCAGGTCGCGGACGATTGTTTCGACTTCAGGTAATTCGGGCATCGCAAGGCCTTTTCACGGCGCGAAGAGTCAAGCGTGCGTCGTCTACGCCGAATCGTGGTCGTTCGTCTTATCGCGTTTTCGATGAATCATACGCGGGTTGCCATACTAGCCCAAGTTCACGAAGATTGCTAAATTGTCGCTCAGCATATAGAAGTTTTGTCGGTTAGGTCCGCCTTCGCGAGAGGGCAGGGGCTTCGGCGGCACTTCGGGACATGCATCATCCGTATGTGGTTTGTCTGGTCGTGTTAGGATTGGCATGATTGTTTTTTTGCTTCTTGTCGCGGTGACTCGCCTCAGGAGGGGTTGTCGAAGGCGCTACGCGGTCGGCCTGTGTCGATTTGGGCGGGCCGGTATAGACTGCTGAGTGAGAAACCTGATTCAACGCATGACGGGATTTCCGTCGCGCCACGAATTGTCCAGAGAATCAAACGGAGATCACGCGTGACGAATGACCGTAAGGACGAACTGTTCGGACATCCGAAGGGGCTCTACGTTCTCTTTTTCGCCGAGATGTGGGAGCGCTTCAGTTTCTACGGTATGCGGGCGCTGCTCGTCCTCTACATGACGGACGCGATGAAATACAGTGTTCAGACCGCCACAGGTGTGTACGGCGCTTACACCGGATTCGTCTACGCTACGCCATTGGTCGGTGGAATGTTGGCCGATCGCTTCTTGGGTTATCGTAGAGCCATCATGATCGGAGGCGCCTTGATGGCGTTGGGTCATTTCGCGATGGCTATCGAGTCACCATTCTATTTCTATGGCGCCTTGGGGCTCATCATAGCGGGAAACGGTTTTTTCAAACCAAACATTTCGACAATGGTGGGTACGCTCTATCCCGATCGCGACCCGCGGCGCGACGGTGCGTTCACCATCTTCTATATGGGAATCAACATCGGTGCATGGGGCGCACCTCTGCTGTGCGGGTATCTGGGTGAAAGAATCGGCTGGCACTGGGGTTTTTCAGTGGCCGGTGTTGGCATGGTGTTCGGGCTATTCGTGTTCGTGCGGTGGCAGAGTCTTTTCGGCGAGCATGGACTGCCGCCACGTCCGGCGGCGTGGCGCGAACCGCTGATTCTCGGTATTCCCAAGATGTGGGCATTATACCTAGCCGTGGCGCTCTTCGTGCCCACCGCTGCTTATGTCGTGGCGCAGCCTGGATGGGTCATCACCGGCCTGCCCTATATCGGCGGAGCGTTCGCGCTTTACGCCTGTTTCGAGGGAATACGGAGCAAGCCAGGTGAACGTTCACGTGTGTTCGTCGTGTTAATTCTCATCTCTTTCTCCGTCGTCTTTTGGGCCTGCTTCGAGCAAGCCGGCAGCTCGATGAATCTGTTCACCCGCGATCATATAGATCGCAACATTCTCGGATGGGAAGTGCCGACATCGTGGGGCCAGTCGATTAATCCATGGTTCATCATCATTCTTGGTATTCCTTTTTCACTAATGTGGACTTGGCTGTCGAGGGTGAAGATGAGTCCCTCTTCGCCCCTCAAGTTCGCCATGGCATTATTTCAGGTGGCCCTGGGTTTCGTCGCGATGGTGATTGCGGCCAGGCAGGCTGCTGCGTCGCCCGACGGTACGGCTCACTTGGGATGGCTCGTGCTGGCCTACTTTTTGCATACGACGGGCGAGCTCTGCTTGTCGCCGGTAGGGCTGTCAATGGTCACGAAGCTA
>JADFIX010000772.1 GCA_022566435.1 Planctomycetota bacterium | reverse complement strand
GCTTCGCGTGGGGCTGCGCGACGGCGTCCTACCAGATCGAAGGAGCGTGGGACGAGGACGGCAAGGGCGAATCGATCTGGGACCGCTTCAGCCATACGCCGCATCTCGTTCGCGACGGCGACACCGGCTGCGCCGTTAGTGACGACGAACGGTGGATCCGCTTCGGCATCAACCAGGATTGGGTTTGCGCCATCCAGCGGGCTAACGGCGCAACCCAACGATACAGGCTGCAAGTCGACATTGAGAATCGCACGTTGACGATCAGTCGCCGCGACGAAATGCTACCGACAACGCTCAAATACAGCGAGCCTGAGTCAGGTGTTTTGCACATCGAGGGCGAATTCGACGGCGGCTCGATCTCCGCTTTGCTCCTCAAGCAATCTGAGGACGCCAGCCTTCTCATGGGCCGCGGCTTCCATTGGATCAACGAGTATCCGTTCAACCGCTGAGCCGCGTTGACCCACCGATGAAAACCCGTGACCGGCGAATCATCGGGTCGCACCTCGTATGTTGCCGTGATTCGGGGACTCAGTCGGTGTTGAGTCGCAACGCGCCGGTCCAGCGGGAGCTCGAACCGCGCGCGGTGGAGGCGTTTCCTATGGTCGGCGGGCTGCATTGTCGCTATCGCCGCGCGGCCTGCGATGCATCTCGTTTTGGAAAGATTCTCTCTACCTCAGCACAACTGTGTGCCCATTGGACGAGAATTCCACGATGGACGAACGAAACTTCGTTTTCACGGAACCCTGGAATAGGTCGTTCGACGCTCTGCGGTGCAGGAAATCAGGTCGGGAGCGAGTGAAATCCAAGCGGATGGCATTTTCGGCAGGGCGAGGATGGACTTTTCGCTTAGGAACAACGTTTTTCAACGGTCGTTAACCTTTTTTGCCACAATTCATTCTAGTCGTCCGTTCGGGTGCAGCTTTCTCGCTGCAATCGTCGATAGCAGAGAAGCATTCTGACATTGGCGTGGCGCGAACTCGCGCTCCGCCTTTTGCTTAGCTCGGGTGTTAGTCAACCGTCCCATGCCACAAAGGAGTAGATGAAGATATGAAAACACACAACACGCGGACCCGAACCACGGCGATTATGCTTTTATCCGGCGGATCGCTTTTAGGAAGCGGTAGCTGTTTACCGAATGACTTTTTAGTCGATACCTGGGGAAATGCGCTCTCCGCGACCGCAGCCGTGGTTTTCGAAGCAACCGTGCTCAACCCGATCAATGACGCGCTTACCGACGATGGCGAGTAGGATCAACCTCGAGCGGACACCGCCGAAGCGTAGGTCGGACCAGGGTTCAGTCTATTCCCGGCGTACACAAAGGAATCTCTATGATGCACCGCTCCGAACATCGCCCCGTGATCGCTCTGTTGGTGTCGGTTTTCGCCGGGTTCTCGGCCATCGCTACGGCCGATGAACCGAACAGCCGGACGCGGCGTAGCGACGCGGGTATGGCAGCCGGCCTCGCCGGACCCGGCAGCCTTTTGCCGGCATCCGATCCGGACAAGCCCGCGATCACGGACGAAAGCGAAGACAGTCCGTTCAGTTTCGATCTAACCTATTCGCTTTACTCCGATTATGTTTTCCGCGGAATCAACTTTTCGGAGTACGAGGGTGAGGGTCGCGAGAAACCGAATCATCAGCTTGACGTCTCCGTGACGCTCGATCTGGGAGCCCTTCTGGGAAACGGATCCGGAACCAACGGTACGCTGAATTTTGGTGCGTGGTTTCAGTGGTATGCCGCCCAAGACAAGATCGACCCCGATAACGGTGGCCAGAATATTCAGGAGATCGATTACTATCTTTCGTGGTCGTATGACATCGAAGCGATCGCCACCACCTTGACCTTGGGCTACACGTCCTACTCGTTTCCCAATCTGAAATCGATCAACACAAACGAGTGGTGGTTCGGCCTGGAGCACAATGACGCCTGGATGTGGAAGTCGCTGTGGCCTGACAACGAAGATGGCGTGTTCAATCCGTCGTTCGCGTTCTACCAAGACTTCGACCAGGGGTCAGGCAACGCGATTTGGATCGAAATCGGTCTTAGCCACGAGTTCGCGATTAAGGAATGGTTGTCGGTGACGCCGAGTTGGCTACTCGCCATTGATCACGACTACTATCACCACTTTGCCGGCGATCCAAATGAGAACACGACGCGCCTCGCGTACATGCAATGGGGAATGGATGTGACGTATCAACTTGGCGAGGCCCTCGGTCTTACCGACGTGCCGAAATCCGTAACGCTGTCTGGGTTTCTGTATTTCAACGACGCGCTGGGCAGCGCCGAAGATAATGGGATTATACAGGATGAGTTCTTCGGCGGTGTGTCGATCGGTTTGTCTTTCTGATTCCCGGCGATGATTGCGGTAACCCGGAAACCCGAATTGGACGCAGGGGTTTCCCCGTCTACGCCCGACCGGATTCTGGCACCGTACGGCGTCAAACAAGACTTAAGGAGTTCCACCCATGCAGATCAATGCTCCCGACACCGCCTTCATGCTCGTGGCCGCCGCCCTGGTGTTGATTATGACACCGGGACTCGCGTTCTTCTATGGCGGGCTGGTCGGACGGAAGAACGTCTTGACCATTATGATGCAGAGTTTCGTGTCTCTGGGCATTACGACTGTGCTGTGGGTGACGGTCGGCTACTCGCTTTGCTTCGGAAGCGACATCGGCGGCGTCATTGGGAGCCCATCCGATTTTTTCTTGATGACGGGCATTGCCGCCGGAGACGTCTACGAGGGGCTTGAGATTCCGGTCTACTTGTTTGCCGTCTATCAGCTAATGTTCGCCATCATCACCCCCGCCTTGATCACCGGGGCCTTCGCCTTAGCCGGATGGCTCGCCTGGGACCTACTCACTGACGAACGGCGTCGCAAGCGGAGGTAGTGCGCATGACACTTCTCTCACGAGCCTTGGACGGGGCAAGGGAGCTCT
>JADFIX010000771.1 GCA_022566435.1 Planctomycetota bacterium | reverse complement strand
CTGGAATCGATGCCCGATCCGAAGCAGAAAGCCACCTCAGAAACGCCATCCTTACGGCGACAAGCCTCAACGCCCCCGAAGCAAAAATCACCTTGCTAAAAGACCGCCTCACCGAGCTGGCCCGAGACGGTGTCGACGTCTTCCGGCTCAATATGGCGCACGGCGACCGGCGGCAGCACGAAAGCATGCTGGAGCGGATTCGACGCGTGGCGGTGCGGCTGCGACGTGCGCTTCGTGCGAAGCGAGCCTGTCCGCAGATGTCAACACGTCTTGTTGAGGGTCTTTCCCTGCCCAAAGCGGCCCCACCGCACGATCCACACCGACCGTACTGCGAACCTTGAAAAAGCCCACGGTGGACGATTCGTGCGTCGCGGAATACAAAAGCGACATGAACGGAGTTCGGCGATCCACAGTGCACGTGATTCTTGCGGCATACGTAATGTGCGGTACCGCCGTAGCCGTCGATGGCGATCACGGGCTCATGCCCATGCCGGCACGAGTCGAGTTCCGATCGGATTCGTTGTCGATCGGCGACCAATTAACGATCGAACTCGTCGGGCACACCGAGCCGCGTCTCGACCGGGCCGTCGATCGCTTCGTGGAGCATCTCTCTGCGCACACAGGCACGGCCATCAGACGCACGAAGCCGGAACATGGCAAGGACGCCGTATTGCGAATCGACTGCCAGGGCCGCGGTCAAGCAGTCCAGACCTACGATGAAGACGAGTCGTACTCATTGAACGTTTCATCGCACCGTGCCGTTCTTCGTGCGGCAACACCGGTGGGCGTGCTCCGCGGTCTCGCCACGCTGGAGCAACTCCTGCAACGCGACGGAAACAAGTTCACACTTCCGGAAGTACGGATCGAAGATCGGCCGCGGTTTCCCTGGCGCGGGTTGCTGATCGACGTGTGTCGACATTGGCAACCCATGCCGGTCATCAAGCGAAACCTCGACGCCATGGCCGCCGTGAAGCTGAACGTGCTGCATCTTCATCTGACCGAAGACCAGGGGTTTCGCGTGGAGTCGAAACGCTTCCCGCGCCTGCATGAAATGGGCTCCGACGGCAAGTACTTCACGCAGGACGAGCTGCGCGAGATTGTCGCATATGCCCACGACCGCGGCATTCGCGTCGTTCCGGAGTTCGACATGCCGGGCCACACCACGAGCTGGCTCGTCGGACATCCGGAGCTTGCCGCCGGTGTCGGTCCGTTTCAAATCGAGCGGCGGTGGGGCGTGTTCGATCCCTGTTTCGATCCGACGAAGGAATCGCTATACGAATTCCTAGACGAGTTTTTCGCTGAGATGACGCCTTTGTTTCCCGACCCGTTCGTGCACATCGGCGGCGACGAGGTCAACGGAAATCTCTGGCGGGAGAATCCGCGGATCCAATCCTTCATGCGGGACAACCAGCTCCCCGACGCCCACGCCCTTCAGGCCTATTTCAATCGCCGGGTGGCGGCCATTCTCGCCAATCACGGCAGAAAATTGATCGGCTGGGATGAAATCCTGCACGAAGACCTACCTGCGAATTGCGTCGTTCAATCCTGGCGGGGGGCCGATTCGCTTCGGGCCGCAATCGATCAAGGGTTTAACGCCGTCCTTTCCAACGGTTACTATCTCGATCATCAGTTGTCGGCGGCGTTTCATTACCAAAACGATCCAGACCCGACCGGAAAAGTGTCAAGAGATCGGCACCGTTCCCGCGTCCTGGGCGGCGAGGCGTGCATGTGGGGCGAATACGTATCGCCGGAAACCATCGACTCGCGCATCTGGCCGCGGTTGGTCGCGATCGCCGAGCGCTTATGGTCCCCCCGCTCGGTCAACGACGTGAACGACATGTATCGCCGGCTCGGGCACGTCAGCCGGCAACTCGACCGCCTCGGTCCGCGGCATCGCAAAAACTATGCCGTGATGCTCCAACGACTGGCCGGTACGCATTCGATCGAGCCCGTCCGCGTTCTGGCCGACGTGTTGGAGCCGGTCAAGTTATACCTGCGATCCAGCGCTCGCGAGTACACCAGCGAGACGCTGCTGAATCGCATGGTCGACGTCGCCCGCCCGGAAAGCGAAGCGGCCCGAGAATTTCTGATTAGTGTGCGGCGGTTTCTTTCCGGCCCCAAGAGCCGAACGGACCAGTTCGAGTCGATTCGCAAGCGCTTGACGACGTGGCGAGACAACCACAAACCTTTTCGATCGGTGGCGAACGATTCGAGCCTATTAGTGGAAGTCGAGCCCGTTTCATACCATCTCAAACTGGTCGCCGAGGTCGGGCTCAATGCGCTTGACCTGCTAGTGTCGAACCGGCGTCGAGACTCGGAGTGGCAGGCGAAGGCCGTGCAAGTACTCGATACGGCCGCCGAACCACGCGCCGAGCTCGTCATCACCGTGATTCCGGCCGTCAAAGAACTCGTCGCCGCCACGTCTAAAACCGAGTAACCGTTGCCCAATCTCATGCCGCAACGACAGCCCTTTTTTTGTGCGATGCCGTCAATGTCCATGAAAAAGGCATGAGCCGCCGAATGTAGCGACTCATGCCGTTATTCTCGAGAGACTGGTCGGACGTGGCTGTCCACCTACCGCCGCGTGCGACGTCGGCTCCGATGCTACGGTGGCCGGGGTCGTCCATCGATCCACGCCGAAACGCGTGTCGGGTTCGACGCCACTCCGCGACGCCATCGCAGTGGTCGAGTACTATTCTTCATTCGCCGGGATCGAAAACCAGGAATCGAGCACATTGAATGTTGTGTCGGCGACAAATTGCCCCGCGCCCACCAAGGCAGAATCGCGCAATTCGCGTCCCCAGGTGCCCGAGCAACTGAACATCATCGAGCCCGGCATGGCCACCGCCAGCATCAAGGCCGCCATTTTTCGTTTCGATCTCTTCATCATCTATGCATCTCCTCTGAAACGGTCATGTTTTCGGTCGCGGCTGCCGCCCGCGA
>JADFIX010000770.1 GCA_022566435.1 Planctomycetota bacterium | reverse complement strand
GCGTTCATCCTTCTCACCCAACTCGTCCAGGAAAACGTCCCTAGCTCGCTCGGCCTTATCCAGCATCTCCGCCGAGTCACCGGCGTAATACGCCAGGCGGGCCTGGCCGCTCCATACCTCGGCGATTCCGACGCGGTCGCCCTCGTGCTCGTGGATCGGCAGCTGGCGGGCGAACAGTTCGCGCGCGCCGTCGTAATCGCCCAGCGCCTCCGCCAGCACCGCCTGCTTGTGCAAGACTTCCGCCACTTCCAGGCTGTCCTCGCCGTGCAGACGGATGTTCAGCGCCAGTGCCGCGTCCAGGTGCGGCGCCGCCCGGTCGTAGTCCCCCATTAGCCGATAGGTGTTCCCGATCGTCACGCGCAGCGTCGCCTCGGCCTGCGGAAACTCCGCCAGCTCTGTCGCCACCTCGTCCGACGCCCGATCGAGCACCTCGCGGATGATCGTCATGTCCCGCCCCTTGGCGAAACCCGGCGAGACCGAGCCGAGCATGTCGGCGAAGAACGCGGCCGTCTGCTCCGCCTCCGCCGCGCGACTCTCGGCGTTCTCCCGCGCCAGCGCCGCGTCGCGGTACAGTCCCGTGGTGACCACGAGGCCTGTGATCAAAGAGAACACGAAGGCACTCGCCAGGCCGACGGCCCACTTGTTTCGCCGAATGAACATCGCGCTGCGGTATTGAAACGTATCCGGTCGGGCCAGAATGGGTTGGTCTGTCAGAAACCGCGCGATGTCTTCGCCCATAGCGTTCACGCTTTGATAGCGATGATCGGGGGCCTTGGACAGAGTCTTTAGAATGATCGTTTCCAGATCGCCGCGCAGCGCGGTGTTGAGCGTGCTCGGACGGGTGGGCGCCGTTTCGCAGATGATGCGGATGACCTTGCCCACGGAACTGTGCTTCAGGTCATACGGAAGCCTGCCGGTCAGCACCTCAAAGAGCAGCACACCGAGCGCGTACACGTCGCTACGAATGTCGATGTCGCCCGGATCACCCTGGATCTGTTCCGGGGCCATGTACGCGAAAGTGCCGCGAATTTGACCGGCATCCGTCGTCACCGTGGCTGCCACGTCGGGGTCGGTAATTCGCGCCAACCCAAAGTCCACGACCTTGACGCCCGGCCCCATGTCCGAAAGGCTGCCGGATCCGCTTCCACCGGCCGGCTCGGTGACGATGATGTTGGACGGCTTGAGATCGCGATGAATGACCCCGCGCTGATGGGCATAACTGATGGCGTCGCAAATCTTCTCGAACACTCCGAGCAATGTGCGAATTCTTTGACGCTGCGACCGCGTGTCGGTCGGCAGGTCGCTGGCGTATTCCGAAAGCGTCTTCCCGTGTACGAGTTCCATCGCGAAAAACGGGCGGCCGTCGTCGGTCACGCCGGCTTCATGGATGTCGGCCACGTTGGGGTGCCTCAATCGGGCCAGCGACTGGATCTCGCGATTGAAGAGCCTTTTTTGCTGCGCGTCGGGTAGATGGCTGCCGCGGATGACCTTGAGCGCGACGTCGCGCGACGGATGATGCTGTCGGGCTTTGTAAATGACGCCCATGCCGCCGCGGCCCAGCTCGGACCCGATGGTGTAGTTGGCGATCGCGGGAACGACATCCGCGGCGGTTTCCGGCAAGCCCTGCGACACGACGTCGCCGAACATTTCGTCGACGCCGGCGTCACTCTCGCCGTGACGGTTCAACAGCCGCTCGAATGCCCCGGAGCGACCGTGCCAGAGCGTCTCCAGCGCGTCGTCCAGCTCGTCGGGCGAGATCCCGTGCATGTCAGGATCAGAATCCATTTTGACTCTCTACATTCATCCGGCTTGCCCCCGTCAACCTCTTGCGTAACGCCTTGACTGCCCGTAAAAGCAACATCGAGGCCGCCTGCCGCGTCGTCCCCATACGTTCTGCGATCTGCGCCGTCGAGAGTTGGTCGAAGAATGCCATCGTGATGGCCTCCCGGTACTCCTCACGCAGGTGTGCGAGTTCGCTCATCGTACGCTGGAACTGATCCTCCCGATCGGCGGCGCTGAGCGGCGACGTCCCGCCGGCGGACAGGAACTGCCAAAGCGGACCGGCGGCCGACGCATAGGCCATCGTGGAATCAAGTGACGCCGGCGCCTTTTTCCCGCGTCCGATGCCGGCGGGGTTGCGAATGTGGTCGGCCACACGCCGCGCCACAATCGTGGATGCAAACGCCCGAAGGACCGGGACGGTTCGCACCTTCAATCCCGAGAGCCCTTTCAAGAGAGCCTCAATCGTTTGCTGCGTCAACTCTTCGACGTGCCCGCACTGTGCGGCGGTGGGATTGAGCCGGGCATACACCATGAGTCTCACCTGGTCGTTCATGGCCGCGACCACGCGGTCGATGGCCGTTCGGGAGCCCTCCACGGCTGCTACCACCGTTTCGTTATTCAATTCCGCCAACGTACTCATAACGGCGGCATTGTAACGGCGATGCAGCCCAAACTGCAAAGTCGGCCCGGCGAGGGCGGAAAGCTAGGCGACTTCTGAAGTATTCAGTCGCGAGTCCGGTCAACGCGCAACACCACGCATGCAAGAAATCTACGCCGACCTAGCAATTCTGAAAATATGTGCCTTCAAGGTGTGACGTTGTGCCCGCGCCGGCGACTTGCGTTAGAGAGTCGCCTATCAGGTCACCGACTTGCTGCCGTGAACTGGCGATGCCCGGATCGTGGGCCGTTTCCGTGGCGGATATCGAATCGGATGATAGCGAAGAAGTGTTCTTTCCACGCACCAGGAGACCAGAACCATGCAAAATCGAATCCGAATAGTATCCGGTCCGGTACTCGTGGCCGCCACCGTGGGCGGCATCATCTGGGTTAGCGCGGGTAACTTGAACCCGCCTTCGGGTCCGGTCACGCCGACGATGAAAACGCTCACCGAGGTCGAGCCGCGCATCGCCATCAACGCGACCAACACCCCCGGCGATGCATCGTCGAT
>JADFIX010000769.1 GCA_022566435.1 Planctomycetota bacterium | reverse complement strand
GAGCAAGGTTCGCCGCAGTTGTTGGCCGAAGTGCTGTGCCGCAATCCGCGGCTGGCCGGCGGCTGAGCGTCACTTCTCCCGCGACGCCTTCCCAATCAGTCGACTCGTCATCACAATAATGCACTGCAACGGAATGTAAGCCGATCCCGCCCAGGCGACAATGATCGCGCAGGGAGAGATCGGCCAGAACCGGCTGGGGCTGGGGGCTGGGGGCTGGGGACTGGGGGCTGGGGACTAAGAACCTGTCCAAGTACTATATCGTGAAATGGCCATTTTAGTGTAGGCTCTGATCTCCTCCAAGGAAGGAGATCAGACGATGTCAGCGAAACGGTCGGTTCACGAGTGTGGTTGTGCGGAATGTCGTTCGGGTGGACCTGCGGAACGAGACGACCATCGGCAGTTGAATATACTGCTGAGCCGTCTCGATGAGCAGCAGCGTCGCTGGGTGGCGGCCCGTGAGGCCGGCCGGCTGGGGCATGGCGGATTTCAACGCATTTCAGAAATCACGGGGCTGCATCCTGAAACGATCCGCCGGGGTCGAGACGAACTTAGCGAGGATTTGCGAGACCGACCACGCACCCATGTCCGATTGCCCGGAGGCGGGCGTCCGCGCGTCGAAAAAAAGATTCGACTCTGATCCCCGATCTGCTGCGGTGTGTTGCTCCCGAAACTGCTGGCGATCCGTGTTCTGGTGAGAAGTGGGTCCGTTCACGGCTGCGGGGATTGTCTCAAAAGTTGAATCACCGCGCCTGTCCGACAACAATCGGTCGTTTGCTGCGCGAACAAAAATATGGCCTGCGAAGCCATCGCAAAGTGCTGCACACCGGAAAAACCCACGCCCTACGCGATCAGCAGTTCCGATACATCAATACACAGCGCGAGGACTTCCGCAACAGCGGCGACCCGCGAATCAGCGTGGATACGAAGAAAAAGGAACTCCTCGGCCAATTCAAAAACAAGGGCCAGACGTGGTGCTCGGAAGGTGAGAAGGTCAACGATCACGACTTCCCTTCCGATGCGGTAGGCCGTGCGGCGCCGTATGGCGTCTACAACCCGGAGCGCAACGAGGGCCATGTGTGCGTGACAACCTCCAGCGACACGCCGGACTTGGCCGTGGATGCCGTGAGCGACTGGTGGGATCGGAGCCAGACGCACTATCCGGGCGCCACGCGTTTGCTGATCGAGGCGGATGGTGGCGGCAGTAACGGTTCACGATCCCGGCGATACAAGAAGCGTTTGCAGAATTTTGCGGACGAGACCGGGCTGGAAATCACGGTATGCCATTACCCGCCGGGAACGTCGAAATGGAATCCGATCGAGCACCGGCTATTCAGTCAAATCTCAGCCACCTGGGCTGGTTACGTGCTGAGCACTCTGGCGATTTTGTTGGGGCGGTCTGAAAAGTCAAACGCAATCGGAGGCTGGAAATTGATATAGTGAAATCATCGCTGGGAAGTTACCAATTGGGTGTGTTTACCGATTCATCCTCTTGGGAACGGAGTCCCAGCGATGGCAGGTCATCTTACGTCCCAAGAGCGCGATTGCATAGCGCAATTGGCACATCAAGGAGCGGATCAGAAAGAAATCGCCCAGGCATTGAACCGGAGTCCGTCGACCATTAGTCGCGAAATGCGACGCAATCGCACGGATGACAACTACCACGCTAGCCAGGCACAACAACGGGCCGAGCGTCGCCGGCGAGAACGTCCAATCACACGCAAGATGGATGATCCCGAGATGGACGAAGCGGTTCGCGATGGCCTCGCCCACTACTGGTCACCTGAACAAATTGAGGGACGGCTGAAGCGTGGCGATACCGAGGTGGATACGTCCGTTTCAGCTCGAACGATCTACTTCTGGATTGCACATGACGACGATCGGGAGCATTGGAAACAGTTCCTCAGGCGCCGCGGTCGGCGGCCGAATCGCCGCGAAAAACCGGACGGAATCGGTGCGCCTATCAAGGATCGTCCGGAAGTCATCGAAGAGCGACTTCGGCTTGGCGACTTCGAGGGGGACACCGTGTTGGGACCTCCTGGGACGGGTGGTCTAGCGACGTTGGTGGATCGCAAATCACGGTACACGATCATCGTGAAGATTCAACGTAAGGAAGCTGATCACGTACACCAGAAGATCAAACAACGACTGAAGCAACTGGACGAAAAACGTCGCAAAAGTGTGACCTTCGACAACGGGACTGAGTTTGCACGATGCCACCGACTAGAAAAACACCTTGGCATGGAGTTATACTACGCAGAACCGGGATGCCCGCATCAGCGCGGCACGAACGAGAATACAAATGGTTTAATACGTCAATTTTATCCCAAGGGGACCGACTTTCGAGACGTCACTCATTACGACGTACGCGCAACTGAAAATCTACTAAACGATCGCCCTCGCGCGTGCCTCGATTACCGTACTCCCAACGAAGTTTTCTTCGATGATTCGGCATCTGACGATTGCATTTGAGATTTCAGACCGCCGTGGAGCGTTCGGGGCTGAAGCGTGAGATGCGGCGTCGGGAGCGGTATGAGAAACCCTCCGATGTGAAGCGGCGGGCGAAGGATCGTGCCATTCGGCGGTCCAAGGCTCAGCAGAAAGCTGGAGGTCGGACCTGACGTGGACAGAACTTGCCGACCTCTTGGCAGATCATTAACCTCTAAAAGCCATCCACGGCTGTGTACGTTTCAAGTTCTTTTGTATGGAGTGGAAGATGCCACAAGGTGTGATCAAGAAGCTGGTAGACCGGGGATTCGGGTTCATCAAGGGGGTGAAGGGGGAGATATTCTTCCACCAGTCTGCGCTGGAGGGCACAACCTTCGAAGCCCTCAGCGAAGGACAGCAGGTGGAGTATGAAGAGGGAACTGGCCCGAATGGCATTAACATTTCCGTAAGTCATTTGGTGTTCAGTTCTTTCTTTAGCTGTCGTCGCGGCTTATTCATGAGCGGGTATTC
>JADFIX010000013.1:5710-14241 GCA_022566435.1 Planctomycetota bacterium | reverse complement strand
GCCATCGCAATCCATTCGGTCGGGAACCTTGGCAAGCTGTTCGCCGACGAGTGTGAGACGGCCTTCGAAGGCGTGTGGGAAGCCATGGACAGCGCCGGGGCGAACTGGTGGCAGAAGGTTCGTTTCGCTGTTTGGCCTCAGGTGGCGCCACAAATCGTCTCCCTAACGCTCTACCGCTTGGAGATGAACATACGCGAGTCGGCCGTCTTGGGCTTCGTGGGATGTGCCGGGATCGGCTTTTACATCGAGCTGTATCGGCGCTCGTTCAACTACCCGCGTGTCTGCACCATGGTGCTGGTCACCATGGTGATCGTACTGTGCGTCGATCAGCTCAGCGTGCAAATCCGCAAGCGCCTCACGTGATGTCAAAAAGCAACCCCGGAACGACTAGACTCAAAACCGCGTAGCGTCCAACAAACACAGGCGTCATCGTCAGATGTCCGCACTTGAAAAATTCGGACAGAGAGTCGGTAAAATGGCGGACTCGGAGGCGGTAAATGGGTCATCCCGGTTCAGGCCGACTCGATTTTTGAGCGTCCAAAACGCTCTTTTGGGGAGCACGGTTCCGGCATTTGGCCCGCGCGAGCGTTGATCATCGCGGATTAGTTGCATATGTTAGCTGGATTGAGATCGGGTCGCCGGTTTCGCCTGCAAGGTGGTCGGCCGGTGGGCACATACAACTGTGCGTTCAGGGCGCTGGCGCGGATCATGCCGTCAAAGTTGCGCGCAGAATTCCAACCAGTTCACAATACTGTACGGCGATGCTCCAGCGGCAGAGCGGAACACATTGTTTGTCGCCTGCTTGGCGAACGGAGGCGACTAGATTAATCCCGTCGGATCGAAAAACTGTGTAAAGGCGGGGGTGTGCGAAGGGCGTTGGCCCCGGCCGGCGTTGGTGTTGGCATTTCACAAACGAAGAGGAGGAGAATGCGATGTCCCCAGCCAAGAGACGAATGGTTAACTATCGTTTCATGATCGCCGCATTAATCATTTCCGCAGGAAGCGCGAGTGCGGATACCGTTTTTGAGGGCTTTGAGAACGGGTTCGGTCCGTGGCGGGCCGACGCGGACATGCAGCGAGTTTGGTCGGTCACCAGAAGCACGGCACAGGCGGAGGGCGGCGCGTGGTCGCTTGATTTCACCGCGAACGGTCTCAATGACGACGGCACGGTGTGGGTCACGCGGCAATTACTGCTCCCTCCCGGTAGTTGGAACATCGGTCTGGAGTTCGCGATATGGAAGGGTTCGGAGGGAATTGTCAGCGTCATACCGGCGATCGGTTTCATCGGGCTTCGAGAGCCGGCGGTGGAATTCGACTTTACCCAGTCACCGGAAGGCGAGGTGTTTCCCATACCGCAGCCGGCGGGTTTTTCGTTTCATCAGATGAATCGATCCATCGCGATCTCTGAACCGACGATCGCCTATGTGGCATTCGGATATGATATCGTCGTCGAGGGAATCATCACTCGGTTCTTCGACTCGGCGACGCTCACCGGCGTGCCGACCCAGTGCGGTGACGGCACGTGCCTGCCCGGAGAGGACGCCTGCAATTGTCCGGCCGATTGCGGTTCGACGACCGCGGAGGTATGCGACGACATCGCGGATAACGATTGTGACGGCTTTCCGGATTGTCATGACACGGACTGCGGGGCGGCCGCTGCGTGCCAACCGGGCTGTAACGCCAACGGTTTTTGCGAGGAACTCGAGACCGAGGCGAGTTGCAGTGTAGATTGTGGCATGACGGTCTTTCCGTGCGACATGAATGGTACTTGCGACGGACTGGAGGATAGTTGTTCTTGCCCGTCGGATTGTGGCCCACCGCCGGCAGTGGAGTCGATCTGTGACGACTTTGCAGACGATGACTGCGATGGATTCGTCGACTGCAACGATAGCGATTGCACCGGCGATCCCGCTTGTCCGGGTGGCGGCTGCGACAACGACGGCGTCTGCGAGTCAGGTGAGGATTGCAATTCGTGCCCCAACGACTGTATCAGCGGTAGTGGCGAGAGCTGCGGCAACGGCGTTTGTGAGGCCGGAGACGGCGAGGATTGCGTCTCTTGCGCTGCGGATTGCGACGGCAAGCAAAACGGAAATCCGAACAACCGTTTCTGTTGCGGTGACGGCGACGGGGAGGGTGCTATTGTTTGCGACTCGACAACGCCCGAGTGTAATGGCGGCGGCTTCTCATGTACGGATGTGCCTGCTTCCGGCTCGTGCTGCGGTGACGGCACGTGCGAGGGCGGCGAAGATGAGGTTAACTGTGCGATTGACTGCGCCGTGACCTGCAGCGTCCCCGCCGACTGCAACGACGCCGTCGGCTGCACCGACGATGATTGTGTGGGCGGTACATGCGTGAACACGCCCAACAATGCCAATTGCCCGGATGACGGCGCTTTCTGCAACGGCGGCGAATTCTGCGATGCCACAGCCGACTGCGCTTCGACCGGTGATCCGTGTTCGGGCGGCGAGACTTGCAACGAAACCACCGATACGTGCGACCAGCCGCCTTGTCAGCCAAAGGGGGGGCCGTGTACGACAGACGCGGATTGTTGTTCAGTCAACTGTAAGCCGAACGGGACGTGTCGCTAGCCCGATGCGCGCGTGCCGGCGTAAAACATGCGGCCTACTTCACACAAGCCTTGCAAGGAAGAAAAGATGTCAGGAAGGTGTCAGGAATATTCCTGACACCTTTTTTCTCCCCCAGATGCAGCCTGAAAGGCTTACAGAGAGTAGCCGTGGGCAAGTCTCCCGGCGCGCCGGGAGACGCCGCCCACGGTCACCTCAACACCCGTTCCATTCGACCCTGAAAACGGCGCACACGCAGGTAGCTAACGCCCGCAACTCCCGCGATGGCGAGGAATGCGATCCAAACGGCGATTCGTAAACGTTTCCGGGTCGTCATGGTAATGGCTCATCGCCGATCGCTGCGGCGGTTCATCCGCCTTCCAGTATCAACGGTGCGATCAAGCTGCCCCCGACGGCCACATAACTGATAGGCATGTCCTGGAAGCTGATCTGATTGCTTCGGTGCCAAGTGAGTGCCTTTATCGGGATGTTTTTCCGGCGATCGGCGTATTCTTCTAGCGGCGAGTCCTGAACATAGCTCGCGCTTAACTCGGCAGAGAGACGTACGATCCGGAGGCCGCCGTCGCTGATGGTGACGGCGAACACGCGGCTGTCGCTCCATGAGATTCGGGTGTGGAAGGGGTACAGGTAGCTAATGCCTGCAACTGTGTGCCGGGCCGTTTCATCGCGGTCGATCACGGTTTAGAGGGCTTCGGCGCCCTACGCAGTGCAGCCTGAAAGGCTGACCGACAGTAGCCGTGGGCACAGCGAAGCGCCGCCCACGGATACCGAAATCCCATTGATTCATTCGACCCCGAAGGGGTCGCACAAGTGCGCACCGGCAAGTGTCAAGCGACCCGAACGGATTGTTCGACCCTTTCAGGCCTTTCAGGGTCGGGTGGCTTGGTGGCGGCGCCGTTCCGGCGGCGGCGCCCGGCCTACGGCGGGACTCGCCGCCGGCTACTTTCGAGCAGGCATTCAGCCTGCGGTGGCGCTGCACGCCCCCCGCTACCCTCGTCACGCCGTACCGAGTATACCGAAACCTGCCGCACGTTGCTACCGGGAAGATCGTAGTGTCGCAGTGGTGACAGTCCGGCTTCGGCGAGACGTTCGAAAAGCGACTCGTCGACCTCCGCCGCGAACCCGTACGACCCGCGCAAACGCTTGATCTCCAGCCAATTGACCAGTACGTGCGTGTAGCCTTCTTCGACCAGCCGATCGACAATCTGTTGCTCCGATTCGGCACTCCGCACAACTTGGGCAAACGGATTCCGATTGAAGACCACGTTGTAGGATACCGGTCTGCGAAAGTAGAACGCCCGCGCCTCACCGACCAGCAGGATCTTCGCGTCGCTCGGCAGCTCGTCGTTCACCAGCTTGAAGTATTCGTAACCCGGCTGAATACCTTGATAGAAGTGTGAACCGGGTCCGCCGAGCGCCCCTTCGGCCCGGACCAAGTTCACCGCGAAGTAGAAGTTCCAGCATGCACCGACACAGAGAAACGAAGTCAACAAGACGGCACGCCGCCCCTCGACCATGACCGCCCGACCGGCCAACAGCGCCAGCGGAATCAAAAAGACGACCGCGAACCGGGCGAATAAGTGCGTCGCGAATAGCCACACCACAAGCTGCAAACTCAGGATCACGACGAGTATCAAATCGGTCCGATCCCGTCTTCGTCTAAGCAGCCCGACGAACCCGAGAAGGAGGACGGCCGGACCCAACCGCTGGAGACCGTCCAAAGGAACGTGGCGACACAGCGCGCTAAGGCGACCCAGCAACGTACGCTCTCTCTCGCCCGCCTGGTGGCCTCGTTCCCATCGGTCCGTCTGTTCGGGACCCCACCCGGGAGGCGAGGCGTCGAACACACGATTGGCCAAGGGGAACACCGGGTTGCCGGTCGTCGCCAAGTTTCTGACCAGCCAGGGAGAGAACGAGACCACGGCCAACATGGCAAAGATCAGCCCGTTTTCTAATCGTTGACGAATCGTTTGTTTCGGTAGGAGGAAAGTGGCGACAAGTAGCGGCCCGGCAATCATCGGGACGGCCGTATACTTGCATCCACATGCGAACCCGGCAAACAGGCCCGCCAGCGCCATGTGACGTCTCCGCCATCGCCGAGAATCGCCGGGTGCAGCCTCATCCGGGGCATCGCGCGAACTCCGCAGAAGAGCGGCCGTCGCCGCGAGCCCGAAGAACAGCATGCCGTTTTCTACGTAGGCCAGACCGGATAGATACCCAAGCCATCCCGTGGTGGCCATCGTAACGCCGGACACCACGCCCGCACGGCGCGACCAGAGCGATCCGAGCACCCATGCCGCGTATACCGTCAGCAAGGCGAACGAGAAATGAATGAGGTTGGCCGACGTTCCCGTGTCGACATCGTCTTCCAAGAGGACCATGTTGAGCAGGTAGAGCATCTCCACAGCGGAGGGAAAGCTGCCGTACACGTTGTGCGGCAGGTAGGATATTCGACCGGCCTGGTAGTATTCCTTCGGCACCTGCAAGTGGTATTCAAGAACGTCGTAGCCATACCCTTCCTCTTGCCAGATAAATCCCGGTGCGTTCGTCGTGACCAATACGCCCAATAGGAGAAACGGAAGCACGATCAACCAAAGCCAATCGATACGCTGACGTGCGTCAGGTCTTTCCGCCGCGCCGGCATTCGCATCTTCGTGGTCAGCAGCCAGCCGGCTTGCGCGGATCGCCATCACGCCGACGACCGTCTCAGCCACGACGATCGTCACCCAAACCCATCTCTGTAGACACCCGAGCAAGCCGGCCAGAAACACAAGGGTCGACAGTGTCCCAAGTCCCAGCGCCGCGCCGAGCAGGAAACGCCACGCCTTCGGCAGCCTTCCAAGCCCTACGTATGGAATCACGGCGGCGCCGAAGAGCACCGGCGGCAGTAATACGACCATCGCCGGTACAACGTCGAGCAATACGGATACCAAGGCATAGGGAGATATCATGCCGAGCGGTACCAACGTCAGAATCGATGCCGCGACAATCACGCGTATTGCCGATTTTCCGGACGGCTTGCCTGCGGAACTGTTTCTCAATGATGACGCTCGCGGGTCAGTCATGGTCGGGGTAAAGGACCTTTCGCGCCTTGATGAGGCCGACCAACGCATGTTGTACGTGGTCGATTCGTAGCAGATTCAGCGCCGGAGTCGTGCGCACCCCACCGATCGCATCCCGCGGACTACGAACGAAGTAGGCTTCCTCGGGTCTGACTTGTAATTGCATCACAAACCGGGACGCGCCGCGCACGACTTGCTCATACCGCTGCGACCGCTCTTCATCGCCGGTTTCTCGTGCAAGCGACAAAGCATCGGCGAATCCTTCAAGGTAGCCCGCCGTCGCCACCCCCGCCCGACCGGCCTGATAGGCCGCGATACCGCCCCACATCTCCGGCCAAGTGCAGTTCGACGGCGTAAGCTGCTTTTCCGCGAGCCAGTCGGTCAGCTCGAACACATATTGCACGTAGTCTTGTCTTTTTGCGAAGCGGGCCATCAGTGCGTACGCCTGGACCTGCCAGGGGACGAAGGCTGGCGTTCGGGTGTTGCGGAAATATTGGCGATAAAAGTCCATCGCCAGGTCGAACGCCTCGAGAATATCGGCGGACGGTTGGTACCGATAGTGCATCGCCATCGCCAGCAGTGCCTCGCCGGGAAAATAGTCCTGGGCATTCAGTCTTGGCGCCGGCGGAAACGCGGTTACGAACATGCCCGACGGTCGTTGCAGCCAGCGCATACCGTTGATCAACCGCAATCGCACGTCGGCGTATTTGTCCGGGTGGGGATGTTCGGCCAGTGCGAGGGCCAGCAGCGCCGTCACCCCGAGTTTGTTTTGGCCGTCCGCCGTGGCGATGAAAGACGCGTCTTTGACGCCGGGAATGTCCGTCTTTCCTTTAAGGTGATATCGAATCGCCAGGTCGGCCGCCCCTTGTGAGGCGCTCTTGCCGGACCATTTGGCATGCATGGCCGCCGCCGCGACCGCCCCTGCCTGGCGGACCATGTTGTCGTCTCGATCATAGCGATCTTCCGCGGGAAGGTAGCTGTACGCGAACAAGCCGGAGGGTTTCTGGCGATAGGCCAGATACTCCGCCAGCCGGGCGATCGTGTCGTCAAGTCCGCGTGCGGTCACGTCCTCTTGATCGACGATCGTCAGACCGCGATGAAGCGACACGATCGGGGCACCATTGCGAGGCTCGTACCAATGGGCCGAGCGAAAACGCATGAGTTTCGTCTTGACGATCTTCGACGGATCGGATAACGATCGCTCCGCCAAGGTCTTCAGTGCGTCGGCGACGGTCAAGTCGCTGGTGAAGACTTCCGTGGGGCAAAAACGCGCGTTCACGCCGGGTCCTTGTATGACCACACCGTGCACGCCCGGCTCGACGAACGCATCCACGGCCCGCGGTTCGGTCCAATCGTATTCTGAGGGTATCGCCTGCGGCGGTCCCACCAATTCAATCTCGATCAACAGCCCATCGATCGGGACGTCATCGAGCGTATGATTACCGAGCCCGCGATGGGACGCCGCCAACGCCGCATCGCGAACCGCTTCATGCACCGGAAGCGGTCCGCCTGCGCCTTCGGCGAGTAAGTACCCGTCTTGCCGAATGCGCACCACGGCCTCGAATTGCTTGCCGATCAGCGCTGCAGGTACGTAGGACGATTCGTAGATTTTCTTGTGGCCTACGAAGTCGGCCACCGCACGACGCGCCAAGCGGGAAAGATACGAGCGCTGGGCGTCGGCGATCTGCGGCACGAGCGGTTCCGCGGGCACATCCGAATCCGCCGCCGGTGCGCCGGCCAAACCGAGTGAAATTGCGATCGTTGCCGTCAACAAGACGAGTTTGTGAATCATCGTGCCGATCAGTATAGTGCGTAGTGAAGCGTGCCTCAAAGGGCGGTCTCGCGGACTCTGGAGCGATTGAATGACCAAGAGCGACGTCGACATCGCCGGACCGATTATCCAAGCCGCCGCCCAGGTGGCGGAATCCGTATCCGCTCGAATTCTTTTCGCCTACGCCGGCGCGGTGAACGATCTCGCGGCGCTCAAAGATGCCGTCCACCCGCCGACCAAGCTGGTCCTCGTCTGCCGAGACACGCAAGAGCAACAACGGGCCAAGGACCAGTCGATCGACACGATGATAGTACCCGCCTTCAACCTGACACGCATGGGGCAGATCAAGATGGCGACCATGCTCGCTTTTTCCAAACAGAAACTTTCCGCGGGCGACGTGTTCGTCTTTCTCAGCGGGCTGAGCGGGCAGGCCGTCGATACCATCGTCACCATGCGTATCGGCGATGAATACGAATTGTTCCAGTCCGTCGGACAGCCGGAACTGACCGAGCACATTCGGCCGGCGGTCTTCGAGCGGGTGCTGACCATCGCCCTCGAGCTGGCCTACGAAGGGCGGGAGGGCAAGCCGGTCGGGGCGGTCTTCGTCTTGGGCGACTACCGCGACGTGCAGAAGTATTGCCAGGAAGGACGCATCAACCCGTTCAAGGGCTACACCGAGAAACAGCGGAACATCGTGGACGACTCCATGCGCGACACCGTTAAGGAAATCGCCAAGCTGGACGGGGCGTTCATCATTAAAGGAACCGGCGTGATCGTCTCCGGTTGCACGACACTCCGCCCCGCCATTGCGGGCGAACCGATGACTCAGGAACTCGGTTCGCGCCACGCCGCCGCCGCGGCCATCACCGCTTCGACCAAGTGCCTGGCTATTACGCTCTCCGAATCGACCGGCACGGTTCGCGTTTGGCGTCGTGGTGCGTTGATCACCGAAATCGAAAAATCCGCCCCCCGCGTCCTCGGCGGCGGCCAACCACCGGCCACGAGTTAGCGCCCCGACACAACTCAAACGATGGGTTGCGTTGGGTGGCATGGGCAAACTTGTTTGCCCGTGCTCGTTCGATCGCCGACACGGGCAAGCTTGGGCTTGCCCAT
>JADFIX010000013.1:0-5700 GCA_022566435.1 Planctomycetota bacterium | reverse complement strand
TCCGGTCGAGGGTGCCATGTGGTGCCATGCCCAAGCCAGACGAAGTCGGGCGCCGGCATGCTGTCGCGGCGAAGACATGGCGGCGCTTCGCTTGACCATGGCACCCGTTCATCCAAGTTCGGCATACGCCTAAATAGCGTCACGTCAGCGGCACTTCCGTACGTTCGCGATTCTTGAATACCGCGAGGTGGTCGATGCCCGCGGCGGTGAGCATCGAGAGGGCTTTGTCGAAGCCGCTGCCGACTCCCTCGGCCGTGTGGGCGTCGGAGCCCAGCGACATGGCCTTTCCCCCGAGCTGCCCGTAGCGGATCACCGTCTGATCGCCGGGCATGGTTTCGTCGAGGTTCTGCCGCAGGGTGGAGGTGTTGATCTCCGGTATGAGATCGGCCTCGATGCAAGTGGAAAGAACCTGATCGATCAGGTCCCCGCAGCATGAGACGGCGTCGTTGCCGAAGAATCTCTTCGTGTAGCGTTTGACGAAATCGAGATGGGAAAGCACATCGAACACCCGCTCGCCTCTTCCGAGGAGATCCCGGCAGAAATTGACGGCCTGCAGCATGTAATCGAAGTATCGCCGCGTGCCCTCCTCGACGGAAAGCCCCTGCCACGCCTCTTCAACATGCACCGGCCTGTCGCCGAAGTAGTGAACGCTGAGCAGCACGAGGTCGAATTCGTGCGAGGCCAGAAAGTCGAGAATGAAGTCCATCCGTTGCGGTTGATAGCAAACCTCGATGCCCTTACCGATGAAGATGCGATCGGCGTACTCCTCCCGCAATTGGCGAATCGTCGCGGAGTAGGCCTCATCGTCGTACAGGCAGTCCTTCCATTCGTCGGGATGGGTGTCGAAATGCTCGGTAAACGTGAGGCCGGCGAGTCCCCGCGCAAGGGCCGCCTTCACGTTCGCCGCCGGCTCAGTCCGACAATCGAACGAATGACGCGAATGCAGGTGTTGGTCGTAAAGTGTCATCGCGCTTACCAAGTAGTCCGTCTTTCCCCCTGCGTCGCTACGTCGCTTCCCCCCCAATCCTCCCCAACACCGGCGCAATCCGCAAACCATGCGCGAGCGTTTTCGGTACGGATCGTTGCTTCCCCCCTCAACAAATCCTCATCAGACGCCGAAAACGGCCTTTTCAAACAAAGTCAGAAAAAACGCTTGACAATCCGGCACAAGGTTGTATATACAACATAGTGAGAGGACGAGACCGATGGAACGCGAGATGACACAAACAACGGCCAGACGAATCGCCAAGGACTGCCTCGCCGTGCGCGTGCGACTTCTAAACCGTGTGGTGACAGGAGTTTACGACGATGTACTCAGACCGCTGGGAATCAAAGTCAGCCAGCTCAACGTCTTGGTCGTCGTGGCCAACTACGATTCGCCTACGCCGACCAAGATCGGAAAAGTGCTCCACATGGAGAAATCCACGCTCAGCCGCAACGTCGATCGGATGGTCGCTCGCGGTTGGTTGCGAATCGCGACCGGCAAGGACGTGCGCACGCATCGTGTCACCATCACCCCGAAAGGACGCGCACTGCTCGAGAAGTCGCTCCCCCTTTGGCAGCAGGCACAGGAAGAGTCCGAGGCGTTGCTCGGCGAACGTGTCACGCGCGCGGTCTGCCAGGCCGCGGACCGTATTTGGGCCGATGGGAAATCGTGAATCACTATTTTTTTGGACTTATAGTTGTATATACAACTAACGTCGAAAGAGGAAGGCACGATGTTGACCACGAAAGACACCAGGCAACCGCGGGTACCCAAGACACACGTCATGCCGCTGCCGATCATTCAGGACAAGACGGCGTTGGACGAGAAATGGCTTCGGCAACTTTGCTTGGATGCGGGCGCCGACGACGTCGGGTTTGTGCATGTCTCTCGGCCGGAGGTCGATGTCGATCGAAACGATGTCCTGATCGCCGCACCCTGGACGAAGACGCTCATCAGCTTCGTCATTCGCATGAACAAGGAAAACATCCGGACGCCGATGCGCTCGCTGGCCAACGTCGAATTCCACGCCTCCGATGATCAGGTGACCGAAACCTCTCGCCGGATCGTACGCACGCTGGAACGGCAGGGCGTCCGTGCTCTGCACACCGCGTTCGGCTTCCCCATGGAAACCGATCGCTGGCCGGCAAAAATGTGGGTCGTCTCGCACAAGCTGATCGCCGAAGGCGCCGGGCTCGGCCGGCGAGGATTGCACCGCAATCTAATCCACCCGAAATTCGGCAGCTTTATTTTCCTCGGTACGGTGTTGATCGATCGGGAGGTGACGCAGGAGAGCACCGCCATCGACTACGATCCGTGCGTCACCTGCAAACTCTGCGTGGCGGCGTGCCCGACCGGGGCGATTTCGCCTGACGGGCACTTCAATTTCTCCGCCTGCTACACCCACAACTACCGCGAATTCATGGGCGGCTTCGGCGACTGGGTCGAATCCGTCGCCGATAGCAAAAACGCCAAGGATTACCGGCGGAGAGTCACCGATACGGAAACCGTCTCCATGTGGCAGAGCCTATCGTTCGAGTCAAACTACAAGGCCGCCTATTGTTTGTCCGTCTGCCCGGCGGGCGATGATGTGATCGGCGAATTCGTGCAGGACAAACGGCGGTTCAAGAACGAAATTCTAAAGCCACTCGTAGAAAAGGAGGAAACGATTTACGTCGTGCCCGGTTCCGACGCCGAGCCGTATGTGGCCAAGCGATTTCCCCACAAGAAGATCAAGCGTGTCGGCAACGGCCTTCGGGCACGCACGATTCGCGTGTTCCTTGACAGCCTGCCGCACGTGTTTCAGCGGGGCCAGGCTGCAGGCCTGGACGCGACGTACCATTTCACATTTACCGGCGAGGAATCCATGAATGCCACGGTTGTCATCCGCGACAAGACAGTAACGACTTACGACGGGCACGTACAAGAGCCCAACGTGCGCATCATCGCCGACAGCGCCACCTGGCTGGGATTCGTCGCGAAGGAAAAAAACCTCGTCTGGGCGCTGCTTCGGAGGAAGATCCGTATCAAGGGTTCGCCCCGCTGGTTGTTGGCATTCGGGAAATGTTTTCCAAGTTAGAGGAAGAAGCGACGGAGCGACGAAGCGACGGAGCGACGAAGCGACGGAGCGACGTAGGGAAAGAGGCCGCGGTGGACCTTCGTCGCTAGTCGCTTCGTCGCTTTCCTAAATCAATCTTCCATGCGCAGGGAATGTCCTGATCGATAACCTCCGCCGCCAGATTCATCCACGCGCGGCATTTGTCCAGGATCGCGGAGTCACTCGTCACGACGACGCCGTCATACGCCCGCAGCACGGCGTCGGGGCTGTCCACGAGTTCGATGTTCCACACCGGCCCACCTGTGGTCGGCTTCGATTCCAGCACCTCCGCCAACAGGGCTTTGAGACGTCCGCTGTTGGAAACCGGCCGATCCAAGTACCAATCGATTCGCGGTACGGGCAAACCGGCAAGATGGTCCACGATGAGCCGCAAGGCCGGCAAAGTTTCTTCGACCTTGCGATACGTTCCGTGAATGCTCGCCAGATCTCGATAGGCGCCGTCTTGTCCGATCAGCACAATTCCGCCGCCGAGCCCACTTTCGACGGTGATCAGCAAATTGTACCCATCGACACCAATGCCTGCCTCGCCTACCTCCGCCGACCTGACCATGATGCCGCGCCGTCGTTCGAGCGAATCGGCCGAGCAGGTCGACCGCATCACCGCCATACGTTGGCGGGCGGTCAGCGCGTACCGGTCTCCCACCAGCTTGAGCGACGAACGATCCGCATAGCCGCGCGACAAGAGCCAAGAGAAATCCTTCACCGCCCGTCCGAGCGCCGCCAAATGGTCATCCGAAAACAGATCGCTGTCCTCGGGATTCCGACCGCGATGTTTCCGTCTGTCCGGCATGAAGAATGTCTTTCCGGCTGAACCGCCATCAGACGTGTAACCGTCGAAATAGCGGCGCCCGGGATCGAACCGGGGACCTTGGGTTTATGAATCCCACGCTCTAACCATCTGAGCTACGCCGCTAAGCTGCGAGCCGAGAATATAAGCGACCCGCCGACCCGGTCAATAACACGGCGCGGGAACGGGGTCACACCGCGGATCACATTGCAAGACATGGTGATTCTCGCGCAAGGGCGTTTCACGCGTTGAGGCTCGAATTCGGTCCGGAGCGGTGTTACCATACATTCGGTCAAACGGCCGGTGAAGAAAGCGGCAAAGTCGGATCGGGCTGACTGCCCAGCGCCAAGTGGCCGATGCCTTCAACAGAGCCATTGCAGGCGAAACTAACGCGATTTGCCGGCCCTCTTATGGGCATGCGGTTCACGAAGCGGTGTTTTTCCACCGGGATGCGGGCCAACGGCACGCGAATAGGGAGTCGAAACTAGATGCCGACGAAGACGGAATCCAAACGAGTCCGCTCCGCTGAGATGTTCCAACGCGCTTGTGCCGTCATGGTGGGCGGCGTAAGCAGCCCTGTCCGGGCCTTTCGTGCGGTCGGTGGGAAACCCGTTTTCGTCGATCGGGCCGAAGGGGCCTACGTTTACGACGTGGACGGCAACCAGTATGTCGACCTGGTGGGTAGCTGGGGGCCGGCCATCGTCGGCCACGCCCATCCCGAGGTCGTTCGAGCCGTGAACGAAGCGGCCGCCAAGGGACTGAGCTTCGGCGCCTGTTGTCCCGCGGAGACACAACTTGCGGAAACCATCGTCGAGTCCCTGCCGTCCCTGGAATGCCTGCGATTCGTCAACAGCGGTACCGAGGCTACGATGAGTGCCATCCGGCTGGCTCGCGGCGCGACTGGACGATCGAAAATCCTCAAGTTCGTCGGCTGCTATCACGGACACGTGGATGCGTTGCTGGTGGCCGCCGGATCGGGCGCGGCGACGTTCGGCATACCCGATTCCGCCGGTGTACCGGAAGACTTTGCAAGACTGACCCTCCTGGCCCCCTTCAACGACCTCGGTGCGGTGGAAAAACTCATGGCCGAACATGGCCCGGACGTGGCGGCCATCCTCGTCGAACCGGTCGCCGGCAATATGGGATTCGTGCCGCCGGTCGAGGGATTTCTTGAAGGGTTACGCGCCCAATGTGATCAGCACGGATCTTTACTCATCTTCGACGAGGTAATGACCGGCTTTCGCACCGCCTGGGGTGGCTATCAAAACATTTGCAAGATCAGGCCCGATCTGACGTGCCTGGGCAAAGTCATCGGCGGCGGCATGCCGGTGGCGGCCTACGGTGGTTCCAAGTCGTTGATGGCCCAGGTCAGCCCGCTCGGGCCGGTGTATCAGGCCGGTACGTTGAGCGGTAACCCGCTCGGTATGGCCGCCGGGATTGCCACGCTCGAGATTTGCCAGGAAAAAGGGTTCTACGAAGCTTTGGACAGATCGGCGAAAACCTTAGCCCATGGTTTCTGCGAGGTTGCGTCTGAAGCCGGCGTACCCATCCAAACAGGATTCTGTGGCGGCATGTTCGGCTTTTCGTTCATCGATCGACCAGTGCGAAACTTCGACGACGCCCAAGCCTGCGACCACGCCCTTTACGCACGTTTCTTCACGGCGATGCTCGACCGTGGCGTGTGGCTGCCGCCTTCGGGGTATGAGGCCATGTTTGTGTCCTCCGCTCACGACGAGACAGCCATCCAAAGAACTATCGAAGTTGCGGCGGACAGCTTCAGGAGCGTAGCCTCATGACCAAACTTCGCGCCGG
>JADFIX010000768.1 GCA_022566435.1 Planctomycetota bacterium | reverse complement strand
GAATCGATGACGACTTAGACGGTGTGCCGGACCATTGCGATGTGTGCCCGGATAGTGACGACGGCGCTCCCGGTGCGTTGGGTGATACCGACGGCGACGGCGTCCTCAATTGCAACGATCTTTGCCCCGGCGTCGACGATGCCGTTTTTGGTGATTGCACGACGATGATCCCGACCGTCTCCGTGTGGGGTCTTGTGATACTCGCGCTTCTACTCTTGGCCGGTAGTAAGGTTGTCTTTCACGACCGTTCACGTCGATATCCATTTCCGTAGTGGTCGTCGGGTTTGTATTCAAGCGGGTGAAGCTGCAGGAAGCGTAGCCTTGCTTTTCTGACGAGGCGAACCACAAAATCGGCTTGTGCTGCTCGTTCGCCTACTCGATGGAGCGAATGCACCAAGGCGAGCGAGAGACGCCGTCTACGGCACGGATAAGCGGCGAAACGGGTCTCTGTTCATCCTTATAGCCGGAGAGGCGATGCCGCGCGAGTTGTTTGCTGCGATCCTGGATCGCATCCAGCGATTCGCTGTGCCACCGCCGTTGTTACAACGCAGTTGAGTTTTGCGAAAACGTGAAGAAGACGGCAATCCCGGCCAGGAGATGGTTGGTGCTGCGCCGTGTGGCGGGGAAAACGTCCGCCGCAGCACTCTGTCGAGCGGAAATGGGACGGTCTTGGCGTTCAAATGAGGGCTGCAAGCGTCACAATGTCCACACGGGTTCGGATCGAAGGCAAATTCTCGGTAGAATGGTGGCCTCGGAGGCGGCAAATGGGTAAGCCCGGACGATAGTGGCATGAGGCCCGATAAATGAGGAATCTCGCTTAGAGTCGGTGTGTCTCTTGTTGATACGGCGTTGGTATTTCTGTTACGATAAACATGCTCGTGGTGCAGCGCAACCCCGTCTCTCGTCGGCGCGGCGTGCATCTCGTGTGACACGGTGACGGTTTTCTCCGAGAGGTCGGCGCCGTTACATTGAGGAGGGAGATCGCGGTATGGGAGTGTCTCGACAAATCATTTTGCTTTTGATGTGCGCGGGCTGGCCTTCCGTTTCCGTCGGAACGGTGTTGAACGTACCGACGGCCGCCTATCCAACCATTCAGAGTGCCATTCAGGCTGCCGTTGCCGGGGATGAAGTTGTTGTTGCTCCGGGAGTGTATAACGAACATATTTCGTTCGGCGCCACACCGATCACCGTGCGCAGTTCCGGCGGTTCGGCTGTGACCACAATCGATGCGAGCGGATTGGACGTCCGGGTCGTCACCTTTTTTCCGGGGAGCGGCCCCGCCACACAGCTTTCGGATTTTACCATCACCGGCGGCCAACGGCTTGGCACTGAGCCTCAGGATCGCGGTGCCGGGATCTACTGCAACCGAGCCAGCCCGACGATCAGTGATTGTATCGTAGAGGGAAACCTAGCCGTTTTCGGCGGTGGACTCGCTACGTGGCTTGGGGACCCGACCGTCACGAATTGTGTCTTTCGCAATAATCGCGCCACTTTCAGGGGCGGGGCCGTTTCCAATTCGCGCGCCGATCCGAGTTTCGATCAATGCACTTTCCAGTTGAACCAGGCGGACCAGGACGGCGGTGCGATGGCCAACCACGACAGTAGCCCTACGCTGACCGATTGTTTCTTCGAGCAGAATTCCGCCGGGCTCTTGGCAGGTGGGATGTACAGTCGGGGTTTCAGCTTGGGCGCGGCGGACCCCACGATTACCGGCTGCACGTTTCGATTCAACACCGGAGTGCTCGGGGGTGGTATATATAGCGGGAGAGACAGTCAGCCCGTGATCCGAGACAGCTTGTTTGCCGAGAACTCGTCACAAAAAGGCGCGGCTGTTTTCATCGAATTTTCCCATTTGGACGTAAGCGGGTGTGTGTTCGATGCGAATACGGTATCGGACCGCGGCGGTGCGATCTTTGTCGGATCTGCTTCCGTAACCATTTCCGACAGTCTGTTCGTAGGCAACACCGCGACGTTTTTCGGGGGTGCGGTTTCGCATTCTTTTTCCGCGGGCAGCATCTATAGCCGCAACAGATTCATTGCGAATTCGAGCAGGTATGGTGGGGCTGTCTTCGCGCGGGAGGGGAGCAGTCCACAGTTCGTCAATTGCCTATTTGACCACAATCGCGCCGTGCGCCGTGGCGGCGCCATTGCGGTCGAAAACGCTGCTCCGAGCGCGGTCAACTGTACCATGGTGGCCAACGTCGCGGTGACCGGAGGGCGTACGCTGTCCAATGACGGTGGATCGGTCAGCCTGACCAACTGCATCATGCGAAACGGCGGAACCGAGATCGTCCAAGGCGGCGGGGCGAGGACAACCGTGGCCTACAGCAACATCGAGGGTTCCTGGCCCGGCAACATCAACGAGGACCCGCGTTTTGTCGACGCGGACGGCGTGGACGGGTTGATAGGAACGGTTGACGACGATTTACGACTTCTGTTCGGCTCGCCCTCGATCGACGCGGGTGACAACACCGCCGTGCCCCTGGACGTAACGACTGACCTCGATGGCAACCCGCGTTTCATCGACAATCCGGCTACTGCCGATACCGGAAACGGCACGCCGCCGATCGTTGACATGGGTGCCTATGAGTTGACGTGCGGAGACGGCGTCGTTGACCCGACCGAGGAGTGCGACGACGGTAACGGTAGCCACCAGGATTCCTGTCTGAACAACTGTGTGCTAAACGTTTGTGGTGACGGATTCCTTAACATCGGGGTCGAAGAGTGCGACGACGGGAATACGGAATCGGGTGACGGATGCGACAAAGACTGCCTGATCGAACCGGGCGCATGTTGCCTTGGCACCGCTTGCAGCATCGCGACCGACTCCGATTGCCTGGATTCCGGCGGAACATTCTTCGGCTTCAATACCACTTGCGACGCGCCCGACGCCGACGGTGACGGTCTTCGCAATGAATGCGACGGATGTCCGGATGATTCCAACAAGATCGAGCCCGGCATTTGTGGGTG
>JADFIX010000767.1 GCA_022566435.1 Planctomycetota bacterium | reverse complement strand
TTTCTACTGGTGATCGGGGCCATGCCGTTTTGGGACGCATTGCGCCGCGTCGGCGCGGTGCGCAACGCGTTGCTTGGGGTCAATGCGGTCGTGGTGGGTCTGCTACTCGCGGCCCTCTACGATCCGGTCTGGACCAGCGCGATTTTGTCGGCGGCCGATTTCGGTCTGGCCCTGGCGGCGTTCACGCTGCTGGTGTTTTGGAAGACCCCGCCCTGGCTGGTGGTTGTCCTGACCGCGCTCGGTGGTTGGGCGCTCTATGCAGGGCCGATGTCGTAGGTGATTTCGGCACCAAGCTGCGTTTATGCCAGCGTTCCCGTGATCGCTAACTCTTCCCCGCGTGGAGTTCGTTGGCTCCGCGAACCAATTTGCCGAGTATTACGAGTTCCTGGAACCCTACTGCCGACCTCCGTGCCCAAGCGACCCTCGGCCCTTGGGATCCGCCGCCGCGCGGCAGATCAAGTCGGACGCAGACGTCGATTCCCAGCCCGCATGCGTGACCTCGCAGTCGTGGGGTACCGAGCTTTGCGGCTCGTCGTTTTGCCAGTCGGCGTGTACGCAATCGGAGCTTCCATGGTGGCCGCCGCCGACCTCGAAGCCCGCCTTGCCGAGCCGCGCGGTTTCTTTGTTGATTGATTCATCCGCGGTTACGGCTGCATAATTGGCAACTGATTGAACGGCATTTGCAGAAAAATCAGTGCCACCGCCGTACCGTACACATCGCCAATCCCGTCCCCCATCCACGATCCATCCGGCAGCTGCTGCGCGAGCAGATAGTCTCGCCGTGCAGGATAATATCGATCCCAGTATGGATCGCGTGATATGTACAAAGCCTGGGAAAAATACAAGTGTGCGTAGTAACCGTGACTACCGGACACCCCACGTAACGGAATCTGTTCCCTGCAATAGGCCAACGCCTTCTTCGCCCGCGGGTTGTCATACTGCCCTGCGTTGAACCAGCAGCAGACCGCGGCCGCGGTAATCGGAACTCTCGACCTGCCCGCCTGGCCCGCCGTGTACCGAATGCCGCCATCGGAGTTTTGCGATAGATCCAGGTACCCCATCGCGTCGTCGATGACCGATTTGGGTACGGCGATCCCCGCATTGCGGCAGGATCGAAGTCCTTGCACTTGAGTGATGGTCACCGACCCTTCATCGCCCCGCGAATCCGGCGTATAGATCCATCCGCCTAAACGACTCTGGGCCCGCGCCGTCAGCTGGACAGCCGCCGACAGTACCTGATGGATCTCCTCCGCGCGCCGCGCATCTTCGGTCATGCCGTACAGTTGACCCAGCGTCAGAAGCGAAAAGCCGTGACCGTACATCGGTCGAGATTCCACTTCGCCACGGGCGATCAATCCACTCGGCGTAGCCGACGACACTAGAAATCGCGTCGCCCGGTCAACCTGCGGCGCGTACCGCCCTTGCGTCGTCGTGTTGCCGTCCATGAGTATCGCGAGATGCGCGAGCGCGGTCATGGCGACCGGGAACGCCCCATGACCGCTACGATTCGACCATGATCCCTGTCGATCTTGAATTCGTGCAAGATAGGCCAGACCCCGATCGATAGCGGTTTTCGTTTGCGGGGTCACGTGCTTTGGCAGACGCGACAACGAAGCCGCGACGTCTGCTTGTGAATCGGCGTCGTCCGCCAGGGCTTGACCTGACGATGAAATCGCTAAAAGTGCGACGAGCGCCACACCCACCGCAAGAAATCCTATCGCATCAGGTCTGAATCGAGCCGCCATTATTCCGTCTCTCCGCTGTCCCCGGGAATCCCGCCACGACTCAGAGGAAGAGGGGGTATCGTATGCCTGGCAAAAGGTATCGTATGCAGGGCAACGTATTTCTTTTCCGTGCCCACCACGATCCGATCCGCCATGATACGGAAGTCGTTTAGCACCCTGGCTTGGGAGTTCTTAGAGACGAGTTTCACATCCGCGCCGATATTCTCGCCGGTTCGTGCATCGATCATCACCAATCCTTCGGACCGAAACCGGGCCGGGCCGTCACCCGGATACTTGATGACCGCCGGAATCACCCCGTTGATGACGTGCAGCGACCCGTTCACGCCGCCCGCCACGGCCAAGTCCAAGCGAACCCATACCACTTCGCCGGTGGCGATGTCAATCGCGATCAGGCTGGGTGCGCGGCGTTTGCCCGCGGCGACCGCGTTCGCATGTTGCACGACCAACAGTCCGTCGGTCAAGACGCCGAATTCGGCGGCCCGTCCCAGAGGAATATCTCGATCGAGAATCATCTCGCCGGATTGCGCATCCAGGATGAGAACCTTGCCACTGAGCATGCCGACGCCGATGTAGCCCTCTTTCGGCACGAATAGATGAACGAGTGGCTTTTCCAGAGTTTTTTCCCAGCGTTTTTCACCGGTCTTGGCATCCACGGCGAGAATCGCGTCGCTGCTTGCCGTCGCATCGGGCCCGCAGATGACGCCTGTCGTATGCGCGAGACGCACGGGCTGGTCGTCCAGATCGGGCTGGCGGAACAGAACGCGCTTGACCAGTCGGCCGTCTCTTCGATCCAGCATGTGAACCCGCTCGAGGCTTTCATCCGCCGTCAGCACCATGCCGTTCAGCATCCACAAGTACGTGATCGATTCACCTTGAAGATCGCGCTCCCAAATGGTATCGCCGTCGGCGAGTCGCAAAAGAGCCAATCGATGCGGCCCCGTCAAGATCGCCACCACCCCTTCACCGATCGCCATGCGCATGTCGGCATACCAGGGGTCGTAGGCCTGCGCATCACCCGCGTATGGCACACTCCAAAGCCTCTTGCCGGAGACCAAACCTACGGCAAAGTAGCCGTCCCGCCCGGCGATCACGGCAGTCTGCCCGGAAGCGACCGCACGACGTGACACTTCAGGACCGAGGGCCACACTCGGTAGGTGTTCGCGGAATCTCCCCGGCACCCGCAACTGCGTCTTCCAGAGTGCCTTTCCGCCCTCCGCATCCACACAGGA
>JADFIX010000766.1 GCA_022566435.1 Planctomycetota bacterium | reverse complement strand
ACGCAATTATCGAAGACCTTCGTACGCGTCATTTCGAAGAGCCCGGTGTAGGTGAAGGGTTGTACAACCTTCTCGTTTCGTTTGGAATTATCAGCCCGGACGGCGAACCGGCGGGGCCGGAGCCCGAGAGTGAATCGGCGATCATTGCCGCCGGCGAGTCTTCCGCCACCGGCGGTGAATTGTGGACGCCCGACAGCGAGAAAGCCGCGAGCGGCGGTGAACAGAAATCCCAATTGTGGGTGCCCGGCATGGATTAGAGCATTTTTCCCCGATCAACAAAATCCACCGAATCAGCCCGTGCCCAACGCCCTTGGTTTGAACATACTAGACTGTGTTTCAAATCTGTTGCACGACTCTCCGAGTCGTGATTTCTTGATTTGGAGTGCGATGACTTGTCATCGCTTTGGATTTCCATGCGTGTTATCAAGCAAAAAGGACTCGTTCTTCCACCCGAAGTGAAAAGGAAAGCGGCGACGAGTCGCCGCACTCCAAAAAATCACAGCCTCTCCGAGTCGTGGTTTTCGTTAAGGAATGACGACTCGGAGAGTCGTCCAACAGTAGTTTTGAAACAAAGCCTAGTTTGTAATGAGGTGACAGAGTGCAACGAAATGCTGGATTCTGTGTTGCGTGCGCCGCACTGGTTGTCGTCCTGATCCTGACCGCAGGATGCTCCGATGGCTCTGATCCGGGATCCGGATCTCAAGTCACGCAGCGCGTTAGTCGAAGCGAAAGCCACGCGCGGATGCTCACCGACCTCGCAATAATCGCTCGAAACACGGCGACCGATAACCCTTACCACGGGTCCAAAGTCGTGAAGGAGCTGAAGCAACGAGTCGATGGCCTCCCCAAGGGTGCTGTCGGTCGCGATACGTTCGAGCTGAACTTCGCTGCGGGTGAAGCGCATGTCCAGCATGGTGATCTCAAGAATGGGATAGCTTACCTCAACCGAGCCTATGAGCTAGCTCCCGGCGCCCGGTTGTCTTCGGAAGAGACAAACTTCTTGCGATTCAGGATCGGCGTCGCCTACCTGCGGCTGGGAGAGACCGAGAACTGCTGCGCGAGAAACACGCCAGACAGCTGCATCCTCCCCATTCGAAACGATGCCGTGCATACCCGCGTCGAAGGATCGACCAAGGCCATCAAATACTTTGAACAGGTGATACGTGCCACGTCCGACGCCGATAGCCCACCGGAAGCCCTCAAAATCTATTACGCGTCACGGTGGTTGCTCAATTTAGCTTACATGACGCTCGGTGATTATCCGGACAAGGTCCCGCCGGAGTTCCTGATCCCGACGCGGATGTTCCGGAGTGAAGTGAATGATTTTCCACGCTTTGTCAACATCGCGCTGAAGCTCGACCTGAACACGTTCAACCTCGCTGGGGGTGCCATCGTTGATGACTTCGACAACGATGGCTATTTGGACATCGTCACTTCCACGTGGGATTCGAATGGACAACTCCGCTTATTCGCAAACGGCGCTGATGGCACGTTCTCGGACCGCACGGAGAAGGCGGGCCTCCTCGGACTGTTCGGAGGTCTGAACATTTTGCAAACAGATTACGATAACGACGGGAATCTCGATATCCTCGTTTTACGAGGTGCCTGGCTTGATCGTGCGGGACGACATCCGAACTCACTCATCCGCAACAACGGCGATGGCACGTTCACGGATGTCACCTTCGCGGCTGGACTGGGAGATGTCCACTACCCCACACAAACCGGCGCCTGGGCGGACTACGACAACGACGGCGATCTCGACCTCTTCGTCGGCAACGAGCACTCGCAAAAGTTGACCGCGCCATGTCAGCTGTTTTGCAACAACGGCGACGGAACCTTCAGTGATGTTGCGGCGCGTGCGGGCGTGGAGAATTTCGGTTACACGAAGGGTTGCACGTGGGGTGACTTCAACGCTGATGGTTTTCCGGATTTGTACGTGTCCAACTACACGTCCCCGAACCGTCTCTACAAGAACAACGGAAACGGTACCTTCACCGACGTCGCGCCCGCGTTGGGGGTGGACCGCCCCATCAGAAGCTTTCCAACGTGGTTCTGGGATTACGACAACGACGGCGTGCTGGATCTGTTCGTCTCCAGCTACACGGGTAGTGTCGATCAACTCGCGGCACACTACCTCGAGCAATCGACCAACTACGAACAACCACGACTGTACCGTGGTGATGGAAACGGTGGGTTTGAAAACGTCGCGCGGCAGCAGGGTCTCGAATACCCAATGCTCCCGATGGGGTCGAACTTTGGCGATCTGGACAACGACGGCTACCTCGATTTCTACCTGGGCACAGGGGATCCGGACTATGCGAGCCTTATGCCCAACCTGATGTTCGTCAATCGCCGCGGCAAAGGGTTCACGAACGTAACGATGGCCGGAGGCTTCGGCCACCTGCAGAAGGGGCACGGCGTCGCGTTTGCGGACTTGGATAACGATGGCGATGCTGATGTGTTCCAACAGATGGGTGGCGCGTACCTGGGTGACAAGTACGGTGATGCACTCTTCGAGAATCCTGGCTTTGGCAACCACTGGATCGGCATCAAGCTCGTCGGTGTCACATCCAACCGCGCGGCGATTGGTGCCCGCATCCACGTCGAGATCGAGGAAGACGGCTCCTCGCGTTCCATCTACAGACACGTTAACAGTGGTGGTAGCTTCGGCGCCAACCCCCTGCGGCAAACCATCGGTCTGGGCGGCGCCGAGCGGGTCCGCAAGTTGAGCATCTTTTGGCCGAGAACGGGACGAACGCAGACTTTCCACGACATCGTAGCCGACCAGGTCATCCGGATCGTCGAAGACGAGAAGAAGTTCACGAAGATCGGCTTGAGGAAGCTATTGCTTGGCGGTAAACCATAACGCGCTCGACTGCGAAAGCTCCTTCGTGCAAAAGCCGCATGCAGTTTTCAGACGACGCCGAGGCGGAAAGTCGCGGCTGGAGGACCCTCACCCTAACCCTGGTCTGATGAAAATGGTTTTTA
>JADFIX010000765.1 GCA_022566435.1 Planctomycetota bacterium | reverse complement strand
CGCAAGGTTTTTTGGATCAGATGGCGAAGTTGTTTGCCCTGCCAGTCGTTGACCGGCATGACAAATCCCTCTTTGGGACGATCGACAATCTCCGCAGGGAGGTGGCGCTTGGCGACCTCTTTTAGGATCCATTTGCAGCGCCCGTCTCGTATCTTCCAGTTGCCCGGCAGGGGTGCGGAGAATTCGACGACTTCATGGTCGAGGAACGGAACGCGCGTCTCGATGGAATGGGCCATCGAAAGACGATCGTTGAAATTCAGCACGAGATCCGGCAAAACGGTGCGGCAGTCGAAGTGCTGCTGTCGGTTTTGCGGATCTTCCGTGGTGCATTGCGCGAAGATGTTCCTCACCGTAACGGAGGTGTCGTACATGGAGAATTCATGGAAGTCGGTATTGAGAAGCTGCCGCTTGTCCTCTTCGGAAAACACGAAGAGTGACGATCGCCACGACCAGTCATGCGCGTCCGCCAGAGACTCGACGTAATCGATATCTTGCTCGAAAGGTGCCGCAAGTCGCGGATTCGCTCGGACCTCCTTCGTTCCGAATTGAAGCAGATTGTGAATGGGCTGCGCAAGGCGGTGCGACAGATAAGAACCGAAGAGTTCGTCAGCACCGTCACCGCCCAAGCACACCTTCACGTGCCTGCCCACCAGCTTGTGGAGAAAATACGGACTCATCACACCCGCAAAGGGCTCGTCGAAACAGCCGAAGATACGCGGAAGATCCTCCACCAGTTCGGCGGACGACATCTCGTACTCATGATGATCCGTCCCAAACTGACGCGCCATCTGACGGGCCGCCTCGACTTCGCGATCCTTGTGGCGAAATCGGTCTTTGTAGCCCAGCGTGAAGGTTTGAATGGGCTTGCTCGACTCCTTGGCGGCCAAGGCAACGATCAGACTCGAATCGACACCGCCGCTGAGCAACGCGCCGATCGGCACGTCGGCGATCATTCTTCGCTTGACGGACGCGGTGAGCAGTTGCTCGAGGCGATCGACGGCCTCTTCCGGTCCCAGCGGTTCGATCGGTGTGTAGTCGAACGTCCAGTAGTCTCGTTTGGTGAGACGTCGGTCCTGAAAGACGATCTGCTCACCCGGAAGTACCGCATGAATACCCTTGTAAACCGTCAACGGCGCCGGCACGCACTTGAAGCTGAGATAGTGGTAGACTGCTTCGAGATTCGTCTCGGGCGATTTTTCCAGCCCCGCCAGAACGGCCTTGATTTCGCTTCCGAATCGAAGGCGGGGGCCATCCACGTGATAGAACAGCGGCTTGATGCCCAGGCGATCTCGAGTCAGCAGAAGTTTGCGTTTTCTGCCGTCCCAAATCGCGATGGCAAACTGGCCGTTCAGGCTTTGAACGAATTCTTCCCCGCACTCTTCGTAGAGATGAGGGATAATCTCGGTATCGCAACGCGTATGAAAACGATGCCCTAACTTTTCGAGCCCGCTGCGCAGCGCCGTCGCGTTGTAGATTTCGCCGTTGAAGACGACGACGATCGAGCCGTCCTCGTTGCTCATGGGCTGATGCCCGTCGGACACATCCACGATGGCCAAGCGACGAGCCGCGAGGCTGACCAAATCCGATTCAAAATAGCCTTCGTCATCCGGGCCACGGTGACGCAGCGCGTTCGCCATGCCATGCAGCGTTTCCCGGCCTCGACACCCGACAAATCCGACGATTCCGCACATTCAATCCGTTCTCCATCCCTGGTCTTCGCCTGAGTGCGCATCGCCGGCGACGCAGAACGCGGACCGATAACTCTCTACGTGACTATCGGACAATCAAACGACTCGATTCAGCACGATCCGGCGCCCGCGAATAGCAGGCGGACGGGGATTCGTACCTCAATCGAGCCCTCCCAAGGACCGATATTCAAGCATCCGAAAGGTGAAACATGCGGCATGCCCGCGCCGACAACGATGAATCGGTGGCGAGCGGATCGTGACCGGAACAGGCTTGAATCGAATGAAAGTCATCAAACAACTTCGTGTTCTTTCGACCCTGGGTCGAACGCTCCTGCGACCTGCGGAGCCCGGCTATCTGATTCTCTATGTCAACAACGTGTGCAATCTTCGATGCGACATGTGCCTGGCATGGGACCAGATGCAGAAGAAAACGGACGACATGTCGCTCGACGAATTCGTAAAGCTTTCCCGGTCGTTTCGTAATCTTGTTCAATTGACACTTACCGGCGGCGAGCCCACGCTGAATCGCGATCTGCCGCGGATCGTCGAAGCCTTCTACCACAATTCGAATACCGCCAAGTGCACGCTCGTCACCAACGGAACGTATGTGGACAAGACGCTCGCCTACGTGCGGGAGATATTGGATCGCTGCCCGCACATCGATCTGGTGGTCACCGTCAGCCTGGACGGCACCAAGGAAATCCACGAGCGCATCCGCGGTGTCGAGGGCTGCTTCGGCAAGAGCTGCACCTGCCTGGATCGCCTTATCGAATTGCGAGACCGCGGTCATCGACGAGACCACCTGAGCGTCAACGTCACCAGCGTCATCAGCAAATACAATTGGAATCACGTCGAGGACCTCTACCACTTCGTCCGCGACCGGTTCAAGGCCGACGGCCACGCGTTTCTCCTCGCTCGGGGCACCACCAAGGAAGCCGACGCCAAGGAGGTGCCGCTTCAGGCCTATCGCCGCATGACCGACATCATCAGCCGTGAGGAGAATCGTTCGAGCCAATACCTCAGCCTGCCGTTGAAGGGTATGACAAACGCGATGAGGTCGGTGATCGACCGGGTAAGCGACCGGAATGAATACGTCATTCCCTGCGTCGCCGGGCGCAAACTCGTCGAAATCTATTCGAACGGCGACGTGATTCCCTGCGAAATCATGGAAGCCAAGCGCGATCCGATTATCGGTAACGTACGCGACTTCCATTACGACATCGTCAAGCTCCTGCAAGGCCGCAAGGCGCAGGAGATGCGCAGATTTATCAGGGACACGAAGTGCCGCTGTACGTTTGAGTGTG
>JADFIX010000764.1 GCA_022566435.1 Planctomycetota bacterium | reverse complement strand
CCCGGCCAATCCACCTCCGACAACGACGACATGTTGATTGTCCGGCATAGCTTGATCCGTTTCCCGGTCCTGATCAGGGCGTCCTCGACCGCGGGACGCTCGTCTTTACTAATGCGTGGCGTGCGTGGACGACGTCTCCGCGCCGGCGACCGGCCGCGATTGGATGTCGAACCGCTTGAATCCGTTTAGCGCACCGAGCCCCAACAGAGTCAGGGCAATGCCGAATGCGGTGCACGCGTAGCCGGCCCCGCGCTGCGTCTTGGGGCGTATCGTGATTCCCCAGGTAATCAAGGAAGTCCAGATGCCGTTCGCCAAGTGAAATACGGTGGCGATGACTCCCACCGCGTAGACCGGCGCGATCCACACAGACTGCTGAATCAACATGGCGGTGGTCAAGGCACCCGTCGCTCGCCCGGCTTCGTCATGCAGGGCAAACTCTCCGCCTCCTAATCGAGCCCCCAGCCAATGCATCTGCCACACATGATAAACAATGAAAACCGCGGCGATCATGCCGGTCCCGCGTTGTAGCGTATATCGAATGTTGGATCCGTAACGATACTGTTGGGCGTTGGATTGCGACGAGAAAATGATCTGAAACCCAAGCAAGGCGTGAAATGCGAGGGGTACGAAGATTCCCAATATTTCGACAGGCTTTAGTACCGGTCCGAGGGCGTGAATGCGCTCTACCGCCTTTTGAAACTCATGACCAGGTTCGCCGGGAAGAAGAATGGACGCGTTGACCATCAGGTGGATGCATAGAAAGACGCCCACCGGTACCAGACCGCTCAGGGAATGAAGTCTACGGATCAGGAAATAATGCTTGTCGCCGAAACCGAGTGATTCGGACTGCTGTTCCGCCACACAACGCCTCCTGTTGGCACGGCCTCAGCGGGACATGGGGACGCCAAACGGGCGACACCGCGCAACACGACCCGACCGGGCCGTTCGACGGCCGAGGCCGGGATTATAGCAACCGTCGATTCACCGGCAATCGGAGTTTTGGAATCCTGTGAAGCGCCGAGAACGGTCAACCGTCGCCCGCCGACAAGGCTTGACCGAGGCGGCGCCGCTCCCTAGTCTGTGTCATGTGATTGCCCGCGATCATCACGGTTCGCGTTCGAACGAAACTGGAATGTGCGAAACTGGGCACGCCCCCCCGCGACCGGGGGTCGCGCAGCACCCTTTGGGGCCGCTTCTATTTCGTGTCCGGGCTCAGGAGCCCATCCGGGCGCGATTGATGGCGGCGGTCGTGTTTGCCGGATGCTGCTTTCTCATGGGGCTGGCAGCGTGGATGAATCCCGATCCTCGCGGTCTGGGAACTCACCGGCAGCTTGGGCTCCCACCATGTAGTTCGGTAATGTTGCTGGGATACCCGTGCCCAACCTGTGGGATGACGACCGCGTTTTCCCACACCGTCCGCGGCCGGTTCATCGCGGCGTTTCACGCCCAGCCGGCAGGTTTTTTGCTGGCCATGGCGACAGCGGTTGCCGCAGGCGTCGCCCTTTCGGTGATCGCCACCGGACGAATTTGGATGGTAAACTGGTACCGTGTCTCGCCGGTCAAATCGGTGATCGCGGTGATTGCGGTCTTAGTCGGAGGCTGGCTGTACAAGCTGGTCGTGAGCCTATGACATCACCGAAGGCTAATACGCCGAAGCAGCCCTGGAACCGGCCGCATTCGCAGAAACGGGAGAACAGGCCGATGCGTACAAATCGAACGGCTCTGGCGGCCGTCGCTTGTCTGGTCTGTACCGCAGGGTGCAACCTTTTGACGCCGCTCATCTTCGTGGGCGAGCACAAAAAGAAGGTTTCCCCCGAATTCGACAAACTTGCGAACAGCCGGGTGGCCGTCCTCATCTGGACCGATCAGGTTGTCTTGTTCGACTACCCTTACGCCCGATTCGAGCTTTGTACCTACCTCACCGAGAAGCTGGCTGCGGAAATGCACCAGCGCGAACTGGGTACGGAATTGGTCGATCCGCGTGATATAGATGATTTTCTCCAGAGAGACATTGATGCCCAGATCGATCCGAAGGCGGTGGCCCGAAAGTTCGATTCGGATTACGTCATTTACGTAGAGATCGTGGAGTTTCAGGTGCGCGATCCGGCGGAGCCGCAGTTTCTGCGGGGGCGAATCGATGCCTCGGTCACGGTCTACGACGCCCACGCCGACCCGGACAGGCCCCGCCGCTATGAGCTGGCTCCTGTTCTTTGCCGCTACCCTGAAGGCGTGCCGGTGTTGCTGAACGCCAACAACTCGCGCCTGGTTCGGGAGCAGCTCTACCGCAAGTTTGCCGAGCAGGTCGCGAGGAAGTTCTATGAGCACACGGTGGAGCTGTAGCCGATTCCGCTCGGCACGCAAGAAGGTCGCACGCTTGCACCGGTCGAATCCGGGCATCAATCGCAAGCGAAGTACCTCATGCCTTCGGTGGGCGGTTTTGATGGCTCTTCTCGTATGCACGGGCTGCGGTTTTTCGAGCGGACAGCTTCTCTACATGTTCGGTCTCGGCCGACCCAGAGTCGTCGAAGCGCAATTCCGCTTGACCGAGAGGCCCATTCTGATTCTCCTTGACGACCCGGACGGACGTATGGACTGGCCGCCTGCCGCCGCCCACTTCGTGGACGAACTGGCCCAGGCGCTTCTTGAGAACAAGGCCGCGGTGAAGATCGTGCCGCGTCAAACGCTGGACGGTCTGCGCCAGACCTTAGCGAATTTCGGGAAGCGCGGCTGTCGCGAGATCGGTGAATTGGCCGGCGCCGACCAGGTGTTGTGGGTGCGCGTTCGCGACTTTCTGGCAACCGATGAGATCCAAGAGATCTCTCGGGCGGCGAACTTCACCGCCGCGACGGCCAGGGCCAGGATCGCCGAGACCATCGCCGCGTCTGTGTCGAACGCCGCCGGGCCGGCTGGATGTGCACCGGGCTCGTCGATGGAGGACCAGAAGGTCCGACTAATGGAGATCGCGACGGCGCAGTTCATCGGTGAAAATGATCAAGGCC
>JADFIX010000012.1 GCA_022566435.1 Planctomycetota bacterium | reverse complement strand
CTCGGCATCGTGCAGCGGGCAATAGACTCGTTCCGCGCAGCAGCCCTCCGTGTGGTTGATGAGCCAATAGAGGATCTGGCAGCCGAGATGGCTCATGCCAATGGTGTACGCATCGGGGAAAGTGACCGCGACCCGCACATCGGCTTTCTCCCAGTCGCCGTCGGCGACGAGCTGGTTGATTTCCCGGCCAATATATTGGCCTGGTTGCTGGACGAACGGGAGCAGGTCATTACTAACACGTGTTGCCAATCGGTCCAATTTTTTTCAACCCAATAAAGGCGGAAATAATAAAATTCCAGTTCAATTAGTTAGGGATTCTTCCGCAAAACTCTCCCTATATTAACGTACGAAGGACGTTTTGTCGGAGGATGCTATCAGATTTTGCCGATTAGTCGAGTGTAGTGAGGAATTGTCAAAACGTGTCGAAAAAAGCCTTGCTTTTTTGGGACGTAGTCGCTAGTTTGGGACAGTGACATGGTTGGTAACGCCCGAACATCACGTGTATCCCGTCGAACCGTCGCTGGATTGCGGCAGCGAGGCACCACGCTTATCGAGCTTCTCGTCGTTTTCGGCATTATCGGCGTGCTTATCAGCATGCTGATCCCGTCACTTCAGCGTTCCATGCGTCTCGCCGCGTCGACGGTCTGCATGCACAATCTGAAGGTGATCGGTGACGGCTTGTTCATGTACCGCATGGATAACGACGGCTGGGTGCCAACCAGTTTGGCGGAGCCGCCGGAAGCGAGTGTTACGGCGTCGGCACATCGCGAGGCATGGTTCGTAAGGCTGTTTCCGACTTATTTGGCCGAGGCTAAAGTGATGACCTGTCCGCGGGATCCGTTTCGCTTCCGACTTTTGGAGGCGCCTGGCGGTGTGAAGGATCCGAGGGCGGGCGATCTCGCCAGCTACGGTCTCAATAGCTTTATCTTGAATGCGGCCGGCGGAAAGTTGGCCGATCTAGATCGGCACCGGCCGGTTCGCCCGTTGGACACGATATTGGTGGCCGACCTCGGTCCGGATTCACTTCGGGATGTCCGGGGAGGCATTGCACGGAACGGGCCTCGCCGGAAAGAGAGTTTGCTGTCGTGGGACGACGGTTATAATCCGGTATCCATGCACATGGCGGCCCCATGGGTGACGCGGCGCCACAGTCATGGTATTAACGTCTTGACGCTGGCAGGGGGCGTCCGCCACGCTCAGACGGACGACGTGATGCGCAATCCAGTAAAAACACATTATCCGGATTGCGCGGCTGGCGGCTGTTCTTTGTGTAACAACAGTGATCCGGCAAGGCCACTTATTCTCCACTACTCCTTCGCCAGAGATCGGCTGTACTGGTGGACCGGGCAGATTCTGCGAGACTAAGCACTCTATTCATATTCCTCTACAAGGCGAAAATGTGGCTGGTGCGCCTCGCTCAAGGCGGCGAACGGTTCGGATTGTAGAGCCGCGGTCTACCACGCGCACCGCGGTCGTCAGTTTCCTCATTACGGCCGCAGCGGCGATGTTCGCGCTGGTCATTTGGCTCTCCTTGCGCCCCGCCGTGGTGGAGGGCCCCGTTCGCCGGGTCCTCCCGGAAGTTGACTTGGATTGGCGATGCGATGCAGGTCATGCCTGGCGCGCAAGGGGACAAATCGAGCCTCGTGTTTGCATGACCAAAGACTGTGACCGTGACATGTGGCCGGCGGCGCGCTGGTCGTGCGAAAACCATCACAAGTTTCACGTGGCCACGCGATTGGAACTCGACGCCTCGGGGTTCCCGGGACCGGTGGAATTCCGTCTTCGCGGACACAAATGGGTCGTCGCAGGTGATCCTCTGGTGTGTCCGAAATGTTCCAAGTTCTTGAGAGAAGATGTTCGCGATCCATTGGCGGACGTCAAACGGCGCAAGAGGCGATCGGCACCGCCGCCGAAGCGCGGAGGCTGACCTGTTCGCCGGGAGCATTATTCCAGCGATTTTGGCAGGCGGAAGTCGGCGAAGAATATCTGAGCTTCGTTCAGACCACCGCGTTTGGACGTCCACATCAGTCGTTCCCCATCCGGACTGAAGACCGGCAAGCCGTCGAACGCGGGATCGAAGGTGATACGCGTAAACTCTTTGCCGCGCGTCGTCGTCATGTAGAGGTCGTAGTTGGGTTTTTCGCCGCGTGTGTATGCGGCGTGATCGGTTTGTGTAAAAATAAAGGATGAACCGTCGGGATACCAGTAGGGGCACCAGTTGAAGACGGCGTTATCGGTGATGGCGCGATCACCTTTGCCCGTGGCCTGGACGATCCTGAGCTGCAGGTTCATTTTTCCATCGTTTCGCCTATCGCCGCGATAGAGAATCCGCGATCCATCCGGCGAGAAGAACGGTCCGCCGTCGTATCCGTTTCCGTAGGTGAGCCGGCGGGGATGTGCCCCGTCGGCGTTCATGACATAGACTTCCAGATCTCCGTCGCGTTTTGATGTAAAAACGATGAGTTTTCCGTCGGCAGAGTAACTTCCCTCGGCATCGTAGCCTGGCGAGCGAGTCAGTTGCTTGAGATCGGACCCGTCGGGATTCGCCTCGAATATATCCATGTGTTCATGGAACTTCCACGCGTAGTCATCGCGATCCTTTTCGGGGTCGGGTTTTGTCGCCTCAGGTGCCAAGTGGGTCGAAGCGAAGATGATTTTCTTGCCGCTTGGATGGAAGAAAGCACATGTGCAGGCGCCTTTTCCCGTACTGACCATTCTTGTCGCGGCGGTGTCGAGATCCATTGTGTAAATCTGATAATCGGATTGCCCGGTCGGCGTGGCCTGGAAGATGATCGACTTCATATCGGGGGAGAAGTATGCTTCTCCCGCGTTTACGAACCCCATCTCCTGTCGGGTCAATTGAACGATGTTGGTGAGATACTTGTGCTCGTCTTCGAACGGTTCGAGTGATGTCGCTTTGCCCGCAGGGGGCGAGCCGGCGGCGGCCGACGCGACAAGCAGACAACAACCGAGAACAAGTCTTCGCAGAGCGATCATGTTGTGTACGCCTTCAGTGCGGCGGGAGGATGCCCCGCGCGGGTGATCCAAGGAATCCCAATTGGCGCATAGGCTAACATTCGAACGTCCGTGTCTCAAGGCGGTGGTCGCGTGATCTTTCGCCGCCGCAAGGCGCTTTCGTCTTGACGTGAAGTGGGCGGATAATGGCTGGATATCATTCCTGAGGATATCTGCGAGAGAGATTTGCCCGCCCTGCGGCACGGGCGAAGCGGGTTTTCTGTGTATGCTTGGACGCGATTCGTGTTTTACCTTGTGGTTGGATAAGGCAGGCACACCCGGGTAATCGAAGCGCTCTTCAGAGCGCATCGTCCAGTCATATGGGATCGAATTTGCCCTGACCCGACGCGAGAATCTCGTTTCCGTCACCACGCGCGTCACTTTCTCGATGTCATTGTAGTAGTAGGAATACGAAATCAGATTGATCGCTTCACCGTCCCAATCGCAAACCGCGCGGCTAATGGCTGACACTTTTTCCAGTCCATCCGTCTATGGTTATGGACGCGGCGGCGGCGGCGGCGGCAGCGGAGGAGGAGGCCTGGGCGGGTCTGGGATCGGAGGCAGCGCTGCCTGACAATGTCTTCCTATGCAGCGGCCGCCATTACAGTCTTCATCAGAAAGACATTCAGCTAGAAAACACTTTCCAGGATTAAATGTCGTAATATTTTGGCACAGATTCAAGCGCCCGGGGCAGTCTCCGTCCGTCAAACACGAGTATCGACACGATCGAGTGTCGCCGGTGAGGACGCACCGTCCAACGCCTTTCTCTCTCTGCGTGCAGTCACTGTCCTCGAAGCATTCGAACCATCGGCATTCAAAGTTGTCAGTAGTTTGAACGCATCGCGCGATGCGTCCTTCATCATCTGGGGCACAATCTGAGTCCTCGATACATTCGAAACTGCGGCACTCTCGCCTGTTCCCAACGGGAACACATCGCATATGCGTGGCATCGTCACCGGCAGGACAGTCCTCGTCCGCCAAGCAGTCGAAGTAATGACAAGATTTCGGTCCATCATTTGTAATACCGACGATGCAGTCAGCAAGCCGGCCAGACGGGCTGTCAGGACAATCGCTAGCCTCTTCACAGGAGACGCGAGTGCAGCTCCTTGCAAAAAAACCAGAGCTTGGAACGCAGTCTCCGAGGGGAAAAGAGCAGTCTTCATCGTTGGCGCATTGCACTTGGGGGCAGTCGACGCGTGCGCACACCACAGCCTGCGCTGTACAGCCCGGATCAGATCCGTCAAAACACTCGACCTGTTGACAGGTACTATCGAGACAGAGATCAAACCTACCGGGACACTCCGCATCGTCAACACAATTCCGATTGGTTTGCGAGGATGACGGCGATGGGTCTGTCACCGTTCCTCCGCATCCGCCTACAAAGCAGTATGCCAGAACAAGCGCCTTCTTCATGCTATTTCCCAAGTTACGAATTTAGCCTCTTCGTACGAAACAGAAGATGCGTAGCCATCGTACCACCATGGTACAAAGATGCCGCGCTCGCGTCAAGAACGAGGGAAAAAAAGGTGTCACGCATTAGCCACCGTCCTTTCAACCGACATTTCCCAGTTACCGCCTCCAAAGTCGCCATCTTACCGATCCGGGTTCAGAGCGGGAACCACCGTTGACCTCGCTTGGTCGATCGGGTATCCTGTGAGTAATCACCAATGTTGACGGCGACGAAGAGCGTTCAGCGGTGCGCGAATGAACTGCATTGGCGGGCGTACGCGAGAGTTCGTGGGGCAGTTCTTGTTTGGAGTGGGGATTGATGCAAAAACCGATTTTCCCGTCCATATTTTCGGTTGCACTAGGTTCTGTTGCGATGCTGGTCTCAGCGCCGTCGTACGCGCTAGCAGATGTGCTTCTGGAGCTTCGACCGGCGGCGCAGTCCGTCGTGGCGGGGCAGCAGGTGGAGGTTGAAGTTTACGCGGTGGCCGATCCAGCCGAGCCGGTGGGCATTGTGCATATTGTTCTGTCCTGGGATGCGAGTTCCATCATGCTGACCGGTAGTGATGGTACGGGCGCCCATCCATGGGCCGCGGCAATATTTCCGGGTGGTGGGCTCAACACAAGCTACCTTGACGGCGATGCCTTTTTCATTGCGCAAGTATCTCCATGTTCGGCGGCTACGGCGTCCCCAGCAGGGCTGCTAGTTACCACCTTGATATTTGACGCCACAGGAAGTCCGGGAACTTCGACTGTCGATATTTTGCAATCCTTGGGCGGTTTCGATACGAAGGTCTGGGACAATCTTATTTTGTTCGGTTGTGGCGGCGTCCTCGTTCCGTCGTTGATTGGCCAGTCGGCAGACGTGACGATCATATGCTCAGCCGACGGGGAATGTGACGACGGCATCGGGTGCACGAACGACATCTGCACCAATGACTTCTGCGAGCACCAGGATACCTGCGTCGATGATAATATCTTTTGCAACGGCACCGAGTTCTGTAACTTGTCCGCCGGCTTCTGCGATCGCACCGGCGATCCGTGTCCGGGAGAATGCAACGAATTGGATCAGTGCCCCAGTTGTGAACCGCCGTTGGTGGAATCGGTCGGTCCGCGGTACATCGCCATCACGCCGCAACCGGTAGCCAATTCGGCGCCGACCGCGTTCTTGGTGACGTCGAGCGACTGGCCATGTCTCAGCAAGTATGTCGGCACGTTCGCACGATGCGGCGGTACGGGAGGATTCTGTACGAACGATGCGGATTGCAATTCGTGTACCCTCCTCAATACTGCGTGCCTGTCAGACGACGATTGTAAGACCTGCCAGGGTTCCACAAACCCGTGCCAGGGTTCTGGCGACTGCGGCGGGGATCCATGTGAAACCGTTCAGGTGTGCGAACTCTCCGGTCAGACGTGCGAGCAGTCGCCCTTGGAAGAGATAGACATTGATAAGGATGGGCTACCTGACGGCATCCTCGCTACGCTTGTCGACGATCCTGCGAACCGGGCCATCTTCACCGCTGAAGAGTGGGGCACCACGACCTATCCTCGTTGCTCGTTCTCGCAAGATGCGTGCCTGACGAATGCGGATTGCGATATCGGCGTGTGTTCGTTCTCGGGTCGTGGATGCAGCGTGAGCGCGGACGACTGTAGAGGGCTATGTGCCATCGCACAGACCGAATGCCACGGTGACGTGGAATGTCCGACGCCGGGCGACGCATGTACTGGGTCGCAAGCGTGCGTGACATTTGAGACTTGTCAGGCGGGAAAAATCTTCGTCATGTCCTCGGACATCGTGCCGACGGACATTGATAAGGTCACCGGCACTCTATTCCCGATTTCTTATTCGATTCAGGCAGACTGTGGCTCGCTCTCCGATCCGGTCTCCGTGGTCATGCGCCTATGGGCGGACTCGGATGACAACGGTCTTGTCAATATTAATGACACAGGGCTGATGATATTGGGTTTCCAGGGTCGTTATTTGCCCACCGTGCCATCACGAACGACAGTTGCTTTCGACATTGAAGGCCAGGCGTGTACCCCCAATCAAACCGTGAGTATTAATGACGTGTTTCTGGCAATCCTGGCGTTCCAGGGTGCCAGGTTCGACCCGGATGTCGTGGGAAGTTCTTCCGATTGTAGTTTGCCGTGTCCTTGACAGTATTGAGTGCTACAGTAGGCGATTATTGCGGGTGACGGTGGTCACAACACTGTCAGCCGGACCGCCGCGAGGTGCAGCGACTCTGACGCGGGGCGGTCGGTGGGTTCGATGAGCCATCCGCATTCCAGGTGACAAGTCGAGGGCGCCTACTTGGCGTCGACTGACCAGCCCTGGTTGCCGATCAGTTTGACGAATCGGCATGCGATCCCACGCGTCTCGATGATTTTTCCTTCGCGGCGATCCACGCAGACGATGGTTTGCTCGCTCTTTCCACCCACCGGTAGGACCATGCGCCCGTGATCGGCAAGCTGGTCGACCAACGATTCAGGCACTCGTGGTGTGGCGGCCGTCACCATGATGCGGTCGTACGGCGCATGTTGCGGGAGTCCTGTCGAACCGTCCGCCACAAGAAGGGTGACGTTTTCAATACTGAGAAAGGCCAACACCTCGGCAGCTTGATCGTGAAGTTCGAGAATTCGCTCTACGGAATAGATGTGGTCGCTCAACCGTGCGAGAATCGCCGTTTGGTAGCCGCTTCCGGTACCGACTTCCAACACGCGGGACGCGAATTTCGGCGCCAGCAATTCTGTCATATGGGCGACGATAAAGGGCTGGCTTATGGTTTGCCCGCAGGTGATCGGCAGCGCGCGATCCTCGTATGCGTCTTTTCGGATGCTTCCGGGCATGAATCTCTCGCGGGGGACGGTCATCATAGCCTCGAGCACTCGCTTGTCGCTCACGCCGCGCGACCGGAGTTGCTTGTCGATCATTTGGCGGCGGCGCCGGCACCAATCGTCACGGGATGGGGATCCTGCCATCATTTTCGATACCGTCATCTTGCCACACGTCGCCACGCGATTTTCTTCAGGGCAAGTGTAGCGTCCAATTCTGCGATGGCGAATCATTCGATCGAATTGCGGCGGTGACCGAAACTTGCTATCGATCTGGGGCGTAGAATCGGCGCTTCCTCGAGCCGGCGAAGAAAAACTACGGGCGTGGGGGCGGCAGCCCCGCGGGTCAATGTGGCGTCGGCAGGGCTACGACGGGGCCTGAAATCCAGCCGTCTTCCGTCTTCAATGCTGAAACGAGCGGTGTATCGCACCTGGGTGCGAGTCGAAATGAGGCGAGATGCCGGTCAAGCGGATCGGCAATATCTGCCGACATGGAGAGGAACCGCGTCAGGATGATGCGGTGGTTTGGTTTGCTAGCTCAGGAAGAGCGCCCATGACGGCTTGGTCAAATCTCAGTGAACGGGTTGCGGGGAAGTGGCAAATCCCTTTGTTCATCCTGTCACTGTTTCTGCTGGTCGGCTCGCTGTGGCGAGTGACGCCCGATCTCCGGCTGCGTTCGGTCGCGGAAGCGGATGAAGTGTTAGATCAGCTAATATCCCACGGTCTTCACGACCAGGCGATCGTCCTTGGCGAGAAACTGATCACCGAGGGACATGAGACCTACACGCAGAGCGATCTTGCCCACGTCCATCGACAACTGGCTCGTGCTTACTACGACGAAGCGAATCGCTTTGGCCGTCGATCCGCCGACACGGGGGCGCGGATCGCACACCACTATGACCAAAGCGTGTTGGGTGGCCGGCAGTTGACCGCAGACGATCATGTTCGTTTGGGTTGGGCACATGAGTGGCGGAAAGAGTACGAACTGGCGGTCGAATTCTTCGGAAGGGCCGTGGCGGGGGCGGTGGACCAAGCGGCGGATCTCCGGCGCCACGTGATCGAATTGCAGCGACGGCGCATCGGTTTGTCTACCGAGGCGCTGGACGAATTGCTCGACGCTTTTCTTGTCGCAGTGGATTCAAATCGGCACGATCTAAAATTATGGGCGATCGAACAGAAAATCGAGCTGCTGGAGGCGGCGGGCCGGCTCGAATTCGCATCGACGATGCTGGTACGCTATGAAGCGGAATTCGAGGCCACGGATTTTCGCGACCGCTTCGCCTACTTGAAAGCGTGGATACTCTATAAGTCCGGGCACTACGACGAGGCCGAACGGTTCCTGCGGGCAATACGCAATCGACTTGCGCCGTCAGACGAAGTACATGCCATGACCGGGTGGCTTCTCGGACGAGTTGTGTTGAGCGATGGGCGGCCACAGCGTCCACTCGAGGCCATGTCGTTTTTTGAGGACGTGATCACTTATCACTCCGAGAGTCCTTACGCGCTTGCCAGTCGGGTGGGTCAGGCGGAAGCGTTCTATGACATGGAGCGTCCGGATGACGCGGTGAGTATGTACGACATCGTGTTGAGTGACATGCCGCGATTGCGTGCGAACCCGCTGCTTGATCCCGGGGTTCTTCTTACCTCTCTGAGTGTGATGGCTAGCGACCAACGTCGGGCGGGGCACTTAGCGGAATCGTTGTCCTTCGCCCGCCTTGCCGCGGTGCTGGCCGAGGCGAACCCGGGCGCTGATGGACGAATGGTTTTTGAGCAGCTTGTGCAGGCGCTGGAGGCGTGGGCGGAGGGTCTGAGCCACGCCGAACCCGAACCGCCCGCTTCGGTGTTGGAGGATGATTGGACGATGTCCCCCTCGGTCGCCGCACGGCGTCTCTACGCGGAGGCGGCGGAGGTGGCGTTGGATCTGGCACGTCGGTCGGCTTTGAAGGAGGATCGTGCGGCGACTTGGACGTGGCGGGCCGCCGAGTTGTATGCTCGTGCGGGTCGGCGGCAGCGTGCCATCGACTTGTACAATTCGTTTTCGTCGGAGCGCCCCGCGCACGCGTTAGTGCCCCGCGCGCTCCTTCGAGCCGGGCAACTGTACCAAGCCATGGGTCGACTCACGGAGGCGATCGAGTCGTATCAAACTTGCTATCGCCGCTTTCCGCGGACTCTGGACGGCGCACGGACGCTGGTGCCGCTCGCCGAATGTTACTTGGCACTGGGACCGGGTAATGAGTCACTCGCCGAAACGACATTGAGGATCGTCACCGATACCTCGGACGTCTTTACGCCGCAAGCGCCGGAGTTTACCGACGCGGAGTTTCTCCTGGGTGATGTGCTGAGCAGGGTCAACGAGTTCGAGCGGGCGATCGCTGTGATGGAGGAGACCCTCGAGCGTTTTGGGGACGACTCTCGTGTCGGTCGAACGCGGTTTCTACTCGCGGATGCGTATCGGCGAAGTGCGTTGGCGTTGAAGCTCGAATCCGCGGATGCGTCTTTCGCGGGCGAGATTCAGCAGATGCAGATGGAAGCCGCATCGCGTTTCCGTCATGCGCGCGACTTATACCGCAGGATCATAGACGAGTACGAGAGTCGCGGGGTGGAGTCGCTCGGTCGACTGGAGAGAGTCTACTATCGGCATGCCACGCTCTACGAGGCCGACTGTCACTTTGAGACTCAAGATTACCGCCAGGCGCTGAAGCTCTACGAAGAGGCGGTCGCGATATTCAAGGACTCGCCAACGGGGTTGGCGGCGTATGTGCAAATCATCAACTGTCACGTATTTCTCGGTCGGCCTCATGAAGCTCGCGCCGCCTTGGCCCGGGCGGAGATTCTCGTGGATTCGATGTCGGACGCCGCCTTCGAGGGCAGTGTGTCGCCGGAGCGTCGCGAGGACTGGAAGCGCTACCTCGATTGGCTGAATGAAACGGAATTGTTTTGATGCATAAAGGAGCTCGGTCACTATGTTGAAGGCTTCCGCCACGTCGTTGCCACTTGGCCCTGCGAACATCCTGTCGCTGCTGCACGAGCAGGTGGATTTGTACGCCGAGCTGGCGGGGTACGCAGATGAGCAACGGTCACTGGTGACGAAGGAGGACATAGATCCCTTGCTCACCGTCTTGGCGAAGCGCCAAAGGCTTTCGGCAAGGCTCGGCGAAGTCGTACAACGATTGGAGCCGGTGCGCAAAGATTGGGCGACGCATCGAACTCGGTTTGACTCGACACAGCGGCTTGAAGCCGAGGGTCTCCTGGCGGACATCGGTTCCCGGTTGCGGGTGCTCATCGACCGTGATGAAGAGGATGTCCGTATTTTGTCGGCAAGAAAGCAGGCCGTCACATCGGCAATGCGGTCGACGCACTCGACGGGGCAGGCGCTTTGTGCCTACCGCGATGACGGGTTCGGCACCGCGCGCATGACTCATTTGGATGAGGCGTCGTAATGATTATCGCAACGGTCAGTGAGAGCGATCTCGCTACGATTGTCGAGTCGTACAACGAGGTGACCGAGCGCCTCAAGCAGTCGCACGAAATCCTCGGTCGAGAGGTGCGACGTCTGCGTGACGAGTTGCTTGAAAAGCGCAAGGAGTTGGCACGTCGGGAGCGGCTCGCGGCGTTGGGCGAGATGGCCGCCGGCGTGGCGCATGAGATACGAAACCCGCTCGGCGCGATCGGGCTCTACGCGTCACTGTTGGAAAAAGATCTGAAAAACAGGCCCCAGCAGCGAGACATCGCGCAGCGGATCTCCGTCGGCGTGCGCAATCTGGAAAGCATCGTGGGCGACATTCTCGCCTTCGCGGGAGAGTCCCGGCCACACCGCCGCGGTATACGGCTCGGTAATATTATCGAGAGCGTGTTGGCGCAGACCGCCCCGCAAGCGAGTGCCGTACAAGTGAAGATCGATGTCGACCGACGCATGAATGATATCGAGGTGTATTGCGATCCCATTCAGATGGAACGCGCAGTGATGAACCTTGTTTTCAATGCGATCGACGCTTGCGATCAGGGAGGATCCGTGTGGATACGCCTCAGACTCGGCGGCGATGATCATTCGCTGGTTCGAATCCTAGTGGAGGACGACGGGCCGGGAATCGCGCCGGAAATCGCGCATCGCATTTTTAATCCCTTCTTCACGACCAAGGACACGGGTACGGGGTTGGGGCTGGCCATTGTCCATCGAATCGTGGAAGCCCACGGCGGTCACATCCGTGTGGGATGCCGAGCCGGCGGCGGGGCGTCGTTGGAATTGTCGCTTCCGGCGCGGCCGAAAGACGCACAAGTGGAACAAGCTGCAGGAGACGACTAGATGGCTCGAATTTGTGTCATAGACGACAAAGAAATGATGCGGGAATCGGTCGCGGCAACATTGATCCGCGAGGACCACATTGTCGACACCTACAAAGACCCCGTGGAGGGACTGGCGCGGATCAAGAAGGAACGATTCGATCTGGTGGTGACGGACTTGAAGATGCCGCGCATGGATGGTCTTTCGCTGATCCAGCAGATTCGAGGGAGCGGCGAGGAAATCCCGATCATCATGATGACCGCGTACGCGTCCGTCTCGACCGCCGTCGAGGCGATGCGGCTGGGCGCATTCGATTACATTCAGAAGCCTTTCGAGGCAGAGGCGCTATGCGTTCTCGTCGAGCGGGCACTGGAGCACGCCCGGCTTCGACGCGAGAACGAAGCGCTTCGCACATCCGTCGACGATCTACGAAAGCAGAAGGAACTCGTCGGTCGTAGCCACACCATGACCGAATTGCTGGCGCAATTGGATCAAGTTGCCGCAAGCCATGCGACAGTGCTCATCATGGGCGAGTCGGGTACGGGGAAGGAATTGGTGGCGGCGTACCTTCATCGTCATTCACCGCGTGCGGACCGACCGATGCTCTGTTTGAACTGTGCCGCCCTGGCGTCAGGCCTACTGGAAAGCGAACTGTTCGGACACGAACGCGGGGCGTTCACCGGTGCGGACCGAACCCGGAAAGGGCGGTTCGAGCTCGCCGACGGAGGAACGCTCTTGCTGGACGAGATTTCGGAGATGGCGATGCCCTTGCAAGCCAAATTGTTGCGGGTGTTGCAAGAAGGCGAGTTTGAACGGGTGGGCAACAGCATCACACGCCGGGCGGACGTTCGCGTGATCGCCACGACCAATAGAAACCTGGAAGAGGCGGTGACCCGGAAACGATTTCGGTCGGACCTTTTTTATCGGCTGAACGTGCTTCCCGTGACGGTGCCCCCGTTGCGTGATCGGGTCGAGGATATTGCGGAACTCGCGGCATACTTCCTCGAGAAAGTGCCCAGCCAGGATGGTGGACGAGTGTTGCGCGTAGCGCCGGATGCACTGCGCCTGCTGATGGGCCATTCCTGGCCGGGCAATGTTCGGGAGCTAGAGAATTTGTGTCGCCGCGCCGCCACGATGGGTACGACCGACCGAATGACCGCGGATTTGATCGGCCCCTGGCTGAATCCGGTCTCGAAAGTCTCGACCGATCTCGGCGCGCTGCGCGAGGGTCGAATGCTGGAGGATATGGAGCGGCATTTGGTCGAGCGGACGCTGGCCCGCTTCAACGGCCACCGCGCCAAATCGGCCAAAGCCCTAGGCATGGGCGTTCGCACCTTGGGCATGAAATTGAAGCAATGGCGCGAGGAAGATGCGTCCCATGCCGGCGTACTGGTCGGTGCGGGGATCGGCGCGTGAGGTCGGTCACTGCGTCGGAACGAAACGCGCAGAAACTGCCGAAGCGCGGGAATTGCCGATCTGTTGTCGAGGGAAACGCGTGCCAAGAGGCCGCCAAGCGGGCCTGGGCGATTGGCACGGCGCGTGTAGGTCGAGGCGCTGCCTGAGACCTTGCCGTGGATAGCGATGGGCTTCGAGGCTTTTTTAGACGCGTTTGTGGGAGAAATAGATGATTATCGCAGACCTTGCGGAAGGTAAGACGGTCATGTCGTTGGTCAAGACTCTATCCTTCAACGCGGCCAGGCTCAATATGATCGCGCAGAACGTGGCCAACTCGGAGACGCCGGGCTATCGCACGCGTCATCTGGACACGAAGGGCTTTCAAAAGGCGTTGCGTACCGCATTGGACCGACAGGATCGCCAACCGGGTCGTGCGTTCGTGGTACGAAGCGGTCGTGAAGTGACAACCAACGCCGCGGGTTTTCTCGAGGTGACGCCGAGTGTCGAGCCTGCGGCGAATATCCTGTTTCACGACGGGACCAATATGTCGCTCGAGCAGCAGATGTCGGACCTCGCGGAGACGGGAATGATACAGGATCTGGCGACGACGCTCCTTAGAGGGTCTTACGCGGGGCTACGGAAAGCGATTCGCGGGAGGGTTAGCTAATGTACGGCGCACTTGATGTCAGCACGTCCGCCCTGAAAGCGCACCGGACGAACCTCAACGTGATTGCGGGTAACATTGCGATGAAGGAGGTCACGCGCGACGACGCGGGGCGTCCGATTCCGTACCGCCGTCGCGTGGCCCTGTATGCCGCCGGTCGTTCGTCCGGTTTGAAAAATACCGCAGGTGTTCATGTGGCGAACGTCGTAGAGGATCCGGCACCGTTCGGTTTTCGCTATGACCCTACCCACCGTGACGCGATCAAGACCGGTGATCGTACAGGTTATGTACGCGTATCCAATGTGGATTATCAAACGGAGATGGTCAATGCGATGGTGACAGCGCGGGCATACGAAGCCAATATCGCAGTGATGGAGACAACGAAGTCCATGGCGCGGTCCACGCTTCGGTTGATCGCCTAACGCGGGCGTCGAAGGAATATGGAATCATGACGAATCCGATTCAAGCTTTCGGTCAATTCAATCCCATCAAGGGTGTGGCGGCCTCGCCGCCGGCGCAGCCCGCCGCCGCGCCGAAAGGGAAGAACTTCAAGACGATCCTTCTCGAGAGCCTTGACGAAGTGAATCGGCTGCAGAATGAGGCGTCCGAGGGGGTACAGCGTTTGCAGACGGGCGAAACGTACAACCTGGTGGAGGTTCTCCACGCCGTCAACAAGGCGGGGATCGCGTTCGATCTTCTGATGGAGGTGCGCAACAAGCTTACGGATGCCTACCGCGATATTCAACAGATGCGCGTCTAGGTGTTGAAGTGTCAAAGAATTGTGGCGTCGTCC
>JADFIX010000763.1 GCA_022566435.1 Planctomycetota bacterium | reverse complement strand
GCATAGTTATCCTTGAAGAACCTGGAGTTGTTGGGTTGAGCGCCTATGGTGTACTTCCTGTGGTAGATCAACTCGACGCTCTTGCAAAAAAACGGCGCAATAACGTATCATTTACTTCCGTCGGTTATGGGGTTCAGGAGATCAATCCGGTATTTATTCAAGAAGATCTAGTCCGGATGGTTGCCCATCCAAGACTGATTCAGATCAATGTCCCGGGCTTTACCGGTGATTTTTCTCTGCTTTTGTCAAACAACCACTCTACTGGCGGCACTTGCTTTGGCGACTCAGGCGGCCCCAATTTCCTGGGTGACAGCGATGTTATTGCTGGGGTTACGTCCTTCACGCTTAATGGCAACTGCGCCGGTACCGGTGGTGTCTTCCGTTTGGACAGACAAGATGTCTTAGACTTCGTTACCCCTTTCTTGAATTAGCGATAAGCGTAGAAGCCCCGGCATAACAAAAAGGCGCTACTGAAGAATCGCTACTCCCGCGCTTTGGCGTGAAGGGCCGTTCCAATTAGAACGGCCCTTTTTGTGCACAAAATCCAGTTGACCATTTTTGCAAATGCAGTTAAGCTCATGTCGTTCCCAATCTTACCAGGTTGGTGTTCACGCGTAGGCTAAAACATTGATCTACGCGGCGTATATTTTAGCCCCCAAAATTTACAAGGACATACATATTATGGACAATGGCAACACAGAATTAAGCTGGTTCCGGGTAGGCGCTGCCGATATGCTCGATGTCGAACGCATCACCACCGCCCGATCCTCGCGTGATGCCCACGGTCAATGGATCGTCGGGTATGGTGTAGAACGATTCGGGCGTGATGCTCGCGTCATCCACCAGGTTGTCGGCATCGAGATCGCCCAGTACGAGTGTCGGGGTGTAGTCACCGTAGCCAAAAATACCTTCCAGGTCCCCTCCGGAAAGCGGATTCTCCACAACCAACGGTCCGAACAAGTTGCCATCCAGCAGATAACCGGTCGTTTCCCAAGTGCCGGTCTGCCCGGCGGGTATCCACGACAAGTTATCAGGGGGAACCGGCGTCCCAGGATCGTCGTCCCAGACCTGCAGAAAGAATTGATCGTCTGGGTCGAAAATGTGCGAGCCGGGGATCAGGTACCACGGATCGTTCGGCAGCCCGTCGCAGTTGTCGTCCAGCGAAATTTCGACAACGGCGCACTCGGCCCAGTGTCGATCGGGATCGCCGTCGACCCACACGGCATTGCCGAAAACGATGGCGTCCACACCGAACGCGTTTCGCGGATCGTCTTCGACCATGTGATCGAATGCCAATGTGATGGACCCCCCGAACCCGCCTAGAGACACGATTGACGACACGTTTCCATCATTTGTTCCGAGTCCGTCGGGCGGCCCGAGCGCCACGGTCGGATCGTTAAACTTTGGGTTATTGACGAATTGCCCGGGCGCCGGCTCATACGCCCAGACCGTGTCGGCAAAAGGCGACGCCGCCGGTATCGGCACGCACGCCGCGGAATAAACGTAAACCGTCGAACCGGCGAAGTTTCTGATGTACATTTCATCCGCCGCGGCGTTTCGCCCTACCGCATAGAAGTTGAAGTCGTTATCGGTATCCGGATCGAATCGCCGCACGACCGACGAGTCTTCCGCATCGACCGGACCTTGGCCACCAAGCGCTGCCGCAATCGCCGAGCCTGCGACGAGCGCCGCGAAGTCGCTGTGCATGTCGCCGTCCCCGCCGCCGACGTGAAGATTGCCGTCGGCATCGAACCCGAGCGTATCCGCCGATAGAATGTCGATGACCAACGTGCCTTCGTTTTCGAAGTCCAGCGGCGTCCCACCCGTCCACGCCGCCATCCACGCAGCCTCGCCGAACGCTTTGATCGCACCCGTGCCGCTCGGTCCGGCGCCCTCGAAACCGTTGCCGGTGAACAAGTTGCCGGCCTGGTCGAAAGCGATTCCCGAAGAAGCGCCGCCGATGCCGTTGATGACCACGGGATTCACTGGGCTGCCGCGGCCAGCGCTGAGTGTGTCAAGGAAGCTGACGAACGCAGGAGAGCCGAAATCGCCGGCGGTCAATGCCAAGTGTCTGTTATCTATCCAGCCCGCCAGAAAATGGTTGGCGGCAAGCCATGTGCCGCTGAGGTTTGGCGGGTCGGACAAGTCGAACACGCCGACCTCGTAATTTGGAAATATAACGCCGCCGTTGTTGCCGATGGCCACCTTCGTGCCGTCGGGTGAGATTTCGAAAAACGCCGCGCCAAACGACGGGATGTCCGCATCGGGTAGCGTTCCAAACTCTTCAAACAGGCGGGTGCCGACACCCGTTTCGATGTGAAGCACGTCGCCGACTATGATCAGTAACCGCCCGTCGGGTAGTGCGTCGAAACGGTCAGTTCCAGCCGGCAACTCGAATGATGAGGCCAGGGAATACTTGTGAAAGGCGTCGGCCCAAACGGCCGGTGCGATCAGCAAAGACAACAAGGCGGAAACGAACAACCGCTTCTGCCACCTACGTAAAGTATTCTTTCGTCGACAATCGTGATTCATCGGACGACCCATCCCTTCTCCGCCATTCGCCGACCTCGCAGCCGAGCAGCGGAAAAAAAAGAAATCCCAGGGACACGCCCCATGCCGCCAACGGGCCGCCACGTAAAGCGCCTCGTGCACCTTTGATTTTTGCTCTGGAGATCAGACCGAAGATGATTGCGAGAATACTGCCGAGTCCTCCCAGCCAGAGAAGCCCCAGAACGAACGAGGCGATCGAGATGCCGCACATTTTCCCCGAATTCTGCGCTGCTATAGAATTGCTCGAAAACGCGAATCGAAACTCCGGCAAATCTTCGGCAGGGATCCAGGATTCCATTCCCTTCTTCCATACCACGTCCCTCGGCCCAATCTCACCCCGAGACATCATTTGCCGGAAGGATTCAACGTCGAACGGTCCGAGTTGCTTGCCATCCCTGGCGAAATGCCACATCTCCTGGCTGGCTGCCTGTGCAGCAGGAGATTCGCTGATTCCATTTTCCTC
>JADFIX010000762.1 GCA_022566435.1 Planctomycetota bacterium | reverse complement strand
ACTCAACAAGCAGCATCTCGGTATCATCGCTGTGCACACCGCCCCCCTGAAAATCGGCGTCGTTATTGAGGAACGTGCAACCGGTGATCGTCGGCTTGTTGAGCTCGTTGAACAGTCCGCCGCCGCGTCCCGTGAACCCGCCGTTGAATCGTGCCGAATTACCGGAAAACGTGCAATCCGTGAAAGTCGGTTCGCTCGGCGCAACACACGTCGGATCATCGCTGTGTCCGGTCCACGCCCCCCCGCCGTCACCCGCCACGACGTTGTTCTCAAAAACGCATCCCGACACCGAAGTCGGTCCGCTGAAAACAAGAAGACCACCGCCGATTTCGCCTGCAAAATTATCACGAAACACTGTGCTTTCGATCGTCGTTCCCAAACCGTGATCGTTCAACGCCGCGTGGCTCGATGACCAGTTGTCTCGAAGGACGCAATGGCGAATCGTGGGCCCGCCTGCGATGCACCTGATCGAACCATCACGAATGTGAATCGCCGAGCCTTGGTTCGTGATCGTTCCCAACGGGCCTGTGCCATCGGCGTGACCGCTCTGAATCGCGAACCCGTCTATCACGACGTTCACGGCCGCAGGATCGTCATAAGTCACGACGTGATAGGCGTTGTCGGCGCGGTTGGTGAACCCGGGACCATCGTCTGCGCTGAGGTCACCGCTAAGAATGGAAACATACAGATCGACGTCACGTGCATCAGGGTCGACCGCACCGCACCCTGCATACCCTCCCCAAACGCCCACGCCGCTCTTTAGGCGAAACGTGCTCGCACGATCCCCTGGCGTCTGATTGGCGCCTCGGTCCGGCACGTAGGTTCCATCGGCGATGCGAATCGAGTCGCCCGCTTCAGCCACGACAAGCGCGTCCTGAAGACCACCGAACGCGCTGCACCAGCTTAGCCCATTCCCCCCGGATGCCGGCCTACTCGCATCAACATACCACTCCGCTGCATTGCTAGTCGCACCCGACGCCGACAACATGAGCACCGGCAACAACAATGATGGACTCCGTCGATGCTGCATCGGTTCGCTCCAAAACATAAACCGGGAGGCTGGATGACGACGAACGCCCGACGTCGCCATTGTAGCGATGGGTAGGGCTACCGAATAATAGGCGTGCGACGTCGGGCGAACCGAATCTTGGCGATGACAAGGAGAAGGAGGGCCAAAACGAAAACGCCCCAAGACGAAACGGTCGGGATCGCTCCCTGACATTCCGGCGCGAATAACGCATCGTTTATGCCAGGACAGCGATCGCAAGGGTCGACGAGTCCGTCGCCGTCTTTATCGTCCTCAACGCAGTGGGTGCCCGGCAACGTGAGGTATCCGCCCATGGCGAGGCAGTCACTCGGGCCCGTTTGAATACAACGGTAATCTTCCAAGCAACAGGAACCATCGCAGGCGTCGCCGATTCCGTTGCCGTCGGCATCGGATTGACCGGGGTTGGGCAAATCTGGGCAATTGTCGCAATCGTCGCCGATCCCGTCGCCATCAGAGTCGAAGTCCGAGAGAAGACACCCACAAACGCCGGGCGCGGTTTTCTGGGGGTCCGTCGGACATCCGTCACCGCAAACCCCATCTACACCGTCGTCGTCCGTGTCGCCTTCGCACTCGATCGATTCGTCCAGAGAGCTGCCGCCCGCACCGATGCAGGCGTCTTCCTCCAGCATCTCACACGCACCCGCGGGAAGACAACACGCCAAGACGGGCGAGGTCGAAAAGTCAACGATCAACTGAGGTCGGCGAGACGCGGTCGTGTTGTCCTTGCTGTCGAATCGCTTGGCCGTACGAGGTGCGGATTCGTTGCCAATCAGAATCCATCCGTAGTTGGTGGTAGGATTGTCAAGCCAATCTTGCACGTCGGCCACCATCTGACTACCCGTCCACGTATAGGTACCAATGCCGCCCACCCCCGCCACGCCGCTCGGAATAGCCGTAAAATCCCCCCCCGCGCTCGCCCAAAAATCACTGGGGAAAAAAGTGTTTGCCCATGTCGCGTCACCGGCGGCCGCAGGGGCACCGCTTCCTTCGCCGCCGCTGTCGTTGGAAGTACCCTCACCCCAATCGGCGTCGAGTGGAAATAGTATGGTGATCATCGTAGCAACGGTCGGCGAGCGAGACATGAATAGTCGTAGCGTCACGCTATTGATCGTTGCGTCGTTCGGAATACTACCCGCGATATCGAATGCGATCACCGCCCGCCGCCGTGAGAAAGGGTCGAGCTGCGCCGTACGACCGGTAAAGAAATGCGCACCACGACCATTGCTGAGACTGTTGCCCGATTGATAGAGGGTGTTATCCTTTGCCGGGAGCAGGTTGACGACGTCGGCGCAGACCATCGGCGCCGCGAGGAATATGAATACACCGACCGTTGCCATTCGCGTGTTCAGTCTTTCGCCCTCCTTGGTCTTGATTGTAGACAATCCGGGCACACAATGCAACGGTGGAATCGCCACGCAAAACAGCGTTTTCGCCATGGGAACGCGGTTTCCGAGAATTTGGACTCGGTGTGGAACTCCGCGCATGTTGCCCCGAAGTCCGGAAACGAAATTGCCCCAGAGGCACGACCATACGACGGTGCCTCGCTGGTCTGGAGTATCCTCTTGTGAACGACGAATCACCGCCGAATCTCAAACCGACGGAGCGCACGAAGGTGCGGCGTATCGCGACGCGCGGCGTTTACGATAGACAAGTGATCTATCGCATCCTGGACGAGGCGTTGATTTGCCACGTCGGGTTCGTCGATGGAGGCCAGCCGTTTGTCCTGCCCACCATCCACGTCCGGATCGAAGACCGCCTCTTCCTCCACGGGTCGAAAGGAAGCCGAATGCTGGACCGCATTACATCCGGCGGCGGCGCTTGCGTCACCGTCACCCTTGTCGACGGGCTGGTACTCGCACGAGCGGCATTTCATCATTCCATGAACTACCGCTCTGTCGTGATTCTCGGGCGCTGCCGGGAGATCGACGAGTCCGACGAAAAACCTAGGATTCTCGACGCGTTGGTGGAGCA
>JADFIX010000761.1 GCA_022566435.1 Planctomycetota bacterium | reverse complement strand
GACAGCGCGGGCATGAGACCAAGAATGGTGCGGACCAGGGTGGACTTGCCGATGCCGTTGTTGCCGATGATCGCGGTGCGAGAGCCTCGCTCCAGGGAGATGTCGGGCATGGTGAACAGTTCAACGGCGCCGTCAACGATCGCAGCTTCAAGGCTCTTGCGGTCGCCCGCGACATGCAATTGGGCGATGACCTTATCAACATCGCGCGCGAGCATTCGGTTTCGCTGCAACTGGCGCAGCTGGTCCGCCCTCAGAAACTCGCCTGCCAAATCGGCCATTTGAGCAACGAAGCGAAGGTAACCTCGCTGTGTCGCGACACCGCAATCAGGTTCTAGAAAAACTTCCAGCAGGTACTCGGCGCCGTCTCGTAACGTTTCGCACTCGATCGGAACCAAGGCGACGGCCACCTGCATCGGAAGGGGATAGATCACCTTACCCGCCGCCCAGTTGCGCAAGAGAAAGTTGCCGATTTGCGGGCCGTTGCCGTGGGTAATGACAAGCTGGTGCCCTGCTTCAATCAGATCCGCCAGCGGTCCGGCCGCCCCACGCGAATTGACGAACTGTTCCCCTACGTTGCCTTCCTGGTCTTCTTGGGTGATCGCGTTGCCACCCAGGGCCACGACAATCAAGTGATCATTAGCCATACGTCAGGACCTCACCTATGTCAGCCGCTCCGAGCCCGCTTTGGATCGCTCGGTGTGGAGCGCAGTATACTAGTGTATCGCCAACCTCAAATCTGCGGGTTGACCCACAGCCGGGTCGCTCACGCTCGCCGTACTGAACGCAACCGAGTAGGGCGCGTGAAGGGTGACCGAATTCGTGCTACCGGATAGGGCGCACGAACGAGCCCTGAAGCGTGACCGGAAAGGGAGCGTGAAGGCGACGTTTCCTGAGCATCAATACCGCGCCTTCTTTAACCCGCCAAATGAACCATAATCGCCTTCTGGGCGTGCAACCGGTTTTCCGCCTGATCGAATATGGCGGAGTTCGGCAAACGGGACGTGGCGTAATCGATTTCGTCGCCGTAATGCGCCGGCAAACAATGCAGAACAACGGCATCCTTATCGGCCAGCTTCATGGCCTCACCGTCAATGCAGTACTTCCGGAAGATCTTCCTTCTCGCCTCCGCTTCGTCCTCCTGCCCCATCGACGCCCAGACATCGGTGTAGAGAACGTCGGCACCGCCCAAGGCGGCCATATCATCCGTCACAAGAATCTTCGACCCGGTCGTGCCGCCGATATCGCCGGCCGTCTTCGTTACCTCCTCTTTGGGTTCATAGCCTTTCGGGCAAACCACCGTCATGTGCATGCCCACCCGCGCCGCCCCGAGCATCAACGAATGGGCGACGTTGTTGCCGTCCCCGATATAGCACGCCTTGATCCCGTCGAGGCGTCCTTTGCGTTCGATAATCGTCTGAAAGTCGGCCATGATTTGGCATGGATGTTCATAGTCACTCAGGCCGTTGATCACCGGCACGGTCGCGTGTTTCGCAAGATCGACGACGATGTCGTGGCCGAAGACACGCGCCATGATGATATCCACATAACCTGACAATACGATGGCAATATCTTCGGTCGTCTCTCGCTTTCCCAGGCTGATATCGGTGGGCGCGAGGTAGATGGCGTGCCCTCCGAGCTGGGTCATACCGGTCTCGAAGGAGACACGGGTACGCAGCGAGGGTTTCTGGAAGATCATGGCGAGCGTTTTTCCCGCAAGCCTTCCCGAGCCGGCGGCGGAATGGAATCCCGATCTATCGGGAGCCTGCGCGGTCCCGCAAGCACTCTTCAATTCCTTTGCCGTATCGAGCACGGCGAGGATCTCCTCGCACGAGAGGTCAAGCATGGAAAGAAAATGACGGCCCTTCAAGTCAATCGACATTCGAATACTCCGAAGCTGATGATCGACGCACCAAAAGCAAGTGTGTCCCGCCGGTAAGAACGACCGCCTAGGCCAATGCCCTTTCCAAGCGCTCCAGCGCCCAGTCGACTTCGTCCTTGGTGATGCACAACGGCGGGGCAAGACGCATCGTCTGCTCGTGGGTGTCCTTACAAAGCATGCCTTCGGCCAACAGCTTTTCGCAGAAATCGCGTGCGACGCCGGCCGCCGGATGGAATTCGATACCCACCCACAAACCGCGACCGCGAATCTCCTTCACCTTGTCCGTCTTGATCGCCCGAAGTCGCTCGAACAGATACGCCCCCAAATCGGCGGCATTTTTCTGGTATTTGTTCGTACCCAGGATGTCCAACACCTTGCGACCCACCGCACAGGCGAGTGGATTGCCGCCGAACGTGCTGCCGTGATTGCCCGGCTCGAATACGCCGAGAATCTCACGCGACGAGACGACGGCCGACAAGGGCATGATCCCACCACCTAGCGCTTTGCCCAGAATGAACACGTCCGGCTTGACGTTTTCCGTGTCGCAGCAGAACGTCGCCCCGCATCGGCCGAGACCGGCCTGAATTTCGTCAGCGATGAATAAAATGTTCTTTTCGCTGCACAGCTCGCGGACCAGCTGCAAGTATCCGGGCGGCGGAATGATGATCCCGGCCTCGCCCTGGATCGGTTCGACGAGAAACGCGACAGTATTCTCATCGATCGCGCCGCGCAGGGCGTCAATATCGCCATACTCGATCACCTCGAACCCCGGCGTAAACGGACCGAATCCGTCCCGGCAGAGCGGATCCGTGCTGAAGCTGATGATCGTCGTGGTTCGCCCATGGAAGTTGTCCGCGCAACAGATGATCTTCGCCTTGTCCGCCGGTACACCCTTTTTGGTGTAGCCCCATTTGCGGGCGGTCTTGATGGCCGTTTCCACACCCTCGGCACCGGTGTTCATGGGCAGCACCATTTCCATACCGCACATTTCCGCCAGTTGCTTGCTCCAGGGCCCGAGCTGATCGTTCTGGAACGCCCGCGAGGTAAGGGTCACGGCATCAAGCTGCTTCTTTGCCGCGGCGATCAGTTCCGGATGGCCGTGGCCGAAATTAACCGCGGAGTACGCCGCCAGCATGTCCATG
>JADFIX010000760.1 GCA_022566435.1 Planctomycetota bacterium | reverse complement strand
GGCGAGGTTACCGCGCCCGGGCAGGGTAGCCCTGCCCCTACACGACATGTTTGAACGTTCAACGCCCAATCTACATTCCACTGATGAGTTCGAGAATCGTTCCGTCTGGGTCTTTGAAGCACACCACGCCAATTTCTGCGCCATCCGGTCCCTTTATTTTGTGAAGCGGAGCGACAAACTGAACATCCATCTTCTGTAGGTCGGCGTAAGTCTTATCGATATCGTCCACAGTGAACGCGATGCGACAAATGCCGATGTTATACGACAAATGTCGAATTGTCAAGCGGCTGTGTGCAGAAAAAACGAAACGAATGCCGCCGGGCCCCTCCACGCATACCTCCTCGATCGCACAAGTGCCGGCAATCACATGGGAAAGGGTGCGGCGGGCGTGAAGATTCATCAAGAGATCAGCATTGGCAAGCCCCATGTCCACATCCACGAGCGTCACACTCATGCCGCGAGCAGCCAGGCAGATCGAGAGGTTGACCGCGATATTTGATTTTCCAACCCCGCCCTTACCGCTCACAATCGCCAAAGTAGTGGAACATCGCCTACGACCGCCAGCCAATTCGCGCAGTCGGGCGGCCTGATCCAACCGATCAATCCTATGACGGCGTCGAGTCATTTCACGCTCTTCCATAAGCCCACATCCAACTCGATCTCCCCTCATCCCATCGACGTAGCGACCTCGGCATACGCCGAATCTACGGCGACAGCCCTACCAACCGCGTTTCAGCACCACTACGCAACATAAGATCCGCCAGCATAGAGCCGCACCCCACTTCGATATCATCAGGCACATCCTGTCCGGTCGTAAAATAGGACAGCCTGGCGCTCGCCTTGTTCAGGCAGTTGAGTATCACGCCGAATCCGATCGCCTCATCCAGCTTGGTCACAATCACCCGATCGACCGCGAAATCCTGAAAGCGTTCCACCGTTTGTGTCATGACTGACTCACTAGCCGTACCCGAAACGACCAAATGTATTTCATCCGGCCGAACCATGCGGAAAACCGCATGAAGCTCGCGAAGTTTGCTCTCATCGCGTTGGCTTCGGCCCGCCGTGTCGATCAAAATCACGTCACGGTCGGAAAAACGCTCGATTGAATCTCGATACTCCTCGGGTGTCGATGCGACATCGAGTGGCACGTCGATAATATCCGCGTATGTCTTGAGTTGTTCGGTGGCGGCAATCCGATAGGTGTCGATCGTGATTAGCGCGACCCGCTTTGACCTCCGAAGAGAGAATTCGGCCGCCAGCTTGGCCACGGTGGTCGTTTTTCCCACACCTGTCGGACCGATCAAGGCAATCACAACAGGACCATCGGTGGACCCACAACAAATCGGCCCCGACGTCGGTACCATTTTCTCCACCAGCGACGCCAGTTTCTTTCGCACCATGTCCGGTGAGTTCAGTTCAGCGGGACTCAACGCCCGCCGGACTCTCACCACGAGATCGCGCGCGATCTCCTCAGCCACATCATTTTGAACAAGGCATCGGTAGGAATCGAAAAGCGATTCCGGCAGGTCCGGCATGTGTGCACGGTGGGATTCCCGCGCCAATTCGGATACAACGACTCGCAACTCGCGTAGTTCCGCAACCACAGTGTTCGAAGCCGTACGGCGTCTAGGTCTGTCGACACGTGACACGTGTTCAGCAGCTCCATCTGCTTTGTCAGTCTCCTGCAAACCACCCACTACTATAGTCCGCCTCGCCGGGGGAGGCAAGGCGGCGTGATCACGCGCTGCCGTGATTTCCACGCATGGTGGCCCACCGAAGCCCAGCACACCCCTGGAGGCGACTGTGCGGGTGTTCAAAATCACCGCGTCTCGACCGAATTCTTTCTTAACCCGGCTGAGCGCTTCCGCCATCGTTTTTGCGCGAAACGTCTTCAGTTTCATTCGTTAGTGTCACCATTCCGTGAGATTCAACTTCAAAACCACGAACGATTTCGTTATACGAGAGCACAGAGAGCGATGGAAGCTGCACTTCAATCATCTTCCTTACCCATGCCCGGATGAGCGGTGGCACAAGGATGACGGGAGGCCTCCCCTTGTTCGCCGCGGTGGCGCTTTCCACTTGCGCCCGTATGGCTGCGACAATCTTGGTCTGGAGTTCACTGGGAATCGCAAGAACCGTTCCCGTCTCCGTTCGATCCAATCCCTTGGAGATGGTCGTCTCAAGTGTCGGGTCCAAAGTAATGCAATGGATCCGCCCGTCAGCGCCCTTTTGTTGCTGGCACAGGCTGCGGGCCAAAGCGTTGCGCGCGTACTCGGTCAGTATTTCGGTGTCCTTGGTGCGTCCACACCAATCACTGACCGTTTCCAAGATGGTCTCGAGGTCGCGAATCGGAACCCGCTCTCGCAACAGTGCTTGCAAAACGCGTTGCAACTCGCCCGGCTTCAAGATTTCCGGAATGACCTCGTCGACGAGCTTCCCGGCGGTCGCCTTGAGATTGTCCAACAGACGATTGACTTCCTGCCGCGTGAGTAGCTCGTCCGCGTGCCGACGAATCAGCTCCGTCAAGTAAGTGGCAATGACGCTCGACGGCTCGACAACCGTATAGTTCCGATGCTCGGCCTCGTGCCGCTGTGTCTCCTCGATCCAAAGCGCGGGTAGCCCGAACGTCGGTTCCATGGTTTCCATGCCGTTGATGCGTTCGCCCACGGCACCGGAATCAATGGCCAGCAGATGGCCGGGCATGACCTCCCCGTGGCCGTACTGCAACCCCTTGATCTTCACTCGGAACTCGTTCGGTTGTAGCTGGATGTCGTCGCGAATCCGAATCGGCGGTACGACGATGCCCATTTCTTGTGCGACTTGCCGCCGCAGGTTGGTGATCCGATCGAGCAGATCCCCCCCCTGCTTGCGATCCACCAGCCGAATCAAACCGTACCCCACGTCGAGCTCCATCGGATCCGGGCTGAGATGTTGCTCCACGCGCTCTTGCGAAGATGGCTTGGCCTTCATCGTCGACTGGGCAAAGGCGAATCGCCGGCGCTTGTCGAGAATGAAGCTCAT
>JADFIX010000759.1 GCA_022566435.1 Planctomycetota bacterium | reverse complement strand
GCGTCACTTTGACATCACCGACGTATTGGTCACCGCGATAGACCACGAAGATCATGTTCTTCTGAACGCCGTCGGCCGAGCCGACGCTAAGCGTGACGAGGTTTCCGTCAACCTCGAGTACGCGGCCACGAATCGCGGAGGTGGTCACAGGCGTCAACGCGTTGATGTTGGGAAGCCCGGCGCCTCTGGGATCTTCCAGTGCCACACGCCAGGACGACTGCCCGGATCTACGCGAAAGCCGCTCATTCGTTTCTCTGAGGATGTTGATCTGTTGCTGGAACTGCCGCTGCTGCTGGAGCATGACCGAAACCTGTGCGGTGAGTTCATTGACCCGATCGTTCAGGTCGACATTTCGACGCTCGAGACCGATGTTTCGCGTTTCGAGATCATTCCGTTGCCGTTCGTATTCCGCGCGAGCCGCTTCGGCCGTCTCCAACTGAGCCAGGAGTCCCCGATTCATTGCTTCCGAGCTGCTCTTTTCCGACGCCGCACGAGCGAGCTCGGCACGGAGTTGGGCGACCTCGTTGCGGCTGGTCTGTGTCTGGCTTTCCAGTTGATTGATCCGATCCAGATGGTCGGCGACGCTCTCTTTGGCGGCCGCCAGTGATGCCGCGCTGGATGCGATCATGTGACGCAGATTGGTGTCCGCGATTTGGGCGTGCTCCTGAAACTGGATGGCCATGTCGCGCCAGTTTGTTGTTTGCGAGACCACGGAAATCGTCATGGTCGTAAACGCGATACTGAACACAACCAATAGTATAATGAAGACTTTCGTCAGCGTACTCAACAGTAATCTCCTCTGGGCGGTCGTCCGTTCACACAACGTCTACTTCGTAAACTGCCTGCGACGCCGTGCGTCACGCCCCCCACACGTCCCGGTTCTTCGTCCGTCTGGTTGCCGTCGGTCGGTACGGAGGTCGTCGCACCGATTCGACAAACAACACGTCTTGTGGCATCCGACCGCGTGATGCCACCTCACCCGCAGCGCACCGTAGGCCCCCCGCCTACCGCGTCTACTACCCGAACGTATAGCGTAGCCCGGCACTTGTTTCAACCCCGATTTGGCGAAATGCCCGAATTTGGGCGACCAGCGGCAGGCGTGCCTCGTCCGTCAGCCTGTGACTCACGCCAATGGCACGGACGGTTCGACCCGCGGAATGCTAGTATAGCAGTCTCGACCCAGCCCCGAGCGGCATGCAAAGGACGCTTCTTACTCTCGATTCTCATCCGGTGTCTTCGATTCTGAGGCACTCTTTGCAGACGGGGACTTTTCCGTTGGGGCGACGGGTTCGAAATGCTCCGTGGACCGCGTTTTTCGGTTTCCGTGGTGGTTCTTATCGGTGCTGTTTAGAAGGGCCTGAAACTTCGCACCCTGCGACGAAGTCAGGACGTTTATGATTCGCTTTCGGATTGCCGGCACGGCCTCGCCCATGCCTTTCGGGCCCCGACGTTCTTTCGGAATGGCGAGAATCTCCTCGCGAACAATCTCGCGAATGGCCGTTTGCTGTACGTTCGTGAGGTCCAGTGACGGGTCGTTGGCGGCGCGGAGGATCGTCGTCAGCACGTTAGTAGGGGGCAAAGTCGCCCCCACATGGAGGTGTACGCGCTGAAGGATACGTCGAAATCCTCGAATCTGGGTATCGTGAAGGACTCCCACGATGCTCTTGATAAGTGTCGCGGTCGGCGCGGAACTCCGGGGGAGCCGTACAGTTCGATCGATCCACTTCCGGCGGAAGGATTCGTACCCGGCAGAGTCGCCGCTTTTCTTAGCCTCCATCATCTTGGCGCGCATTTTGCAGAGTTCGATCCGATCGAGCCGGGACGGTTCTTGCGGATCTTCGTGAACGCCGAGCGTCCGGATGAATTCCCCTACCAGGTTCTTGACCGTCGCAAGCTGTTTTTCCTCCAGGTCCAGATTCTTGACCATGGCCGCCTGCAACTGTCGTACGCGGGCGACGAGACGGCGGGTTCCGGGGCTGTCGGCGGAATGAAGCGCAGTTTCAGACGTCGGTCGTGCGGCATCGTGGCTCGCGGAGGGCATATTCGATCCGGAATCGCCGCTAGGTTGTTCCGGTCCACCATTTCGAGCGGCATCCGTCTGCGCGAGGCCGCGGTGGGCACAGAAAAAGAGCAGCGCGACCGCGGTCCACACGATGAATGACCGACGTTCCCTTTTCATGATCCTCGCCTCCTGGTAAAAACGACCGAGGTGAGGATGGTCTGATCCGTGGATCGTGGGTCAGACAAGACGGTCTCGCGGCATGGCGATGCTCGCGACGTCCGACTCTGTCCTCCTCTTTTCACAGGGTCGTAGAATAGCGGCGCAGGCCGAAGAGGGACAGTCTGGCCGGCCCAAGACTGGGCGCGATACCAGAAAAAAACGTCGATTATGCATTTGCTAACGATTGTAGCCTTCGCGTTCTTGTTTTGGCGGGCGGAGCAACCCGGGCGCTGGGTGATTGTCCCGGACGGCGACGTTATGTGGACGATCCTGATCGTGAAGGGACAGGTGGCCACGGTGGGCGTTCTCGCATTCTCGGCCCAACGGCGGGCCACGCGATTTATCAACGCCGACCCCGAATCCGCGGACGCCGCACAACAGTTTCATCATCGCGCGTCGTCCTTGCTGCGTATCTTGCTGGGTGCCGGCTTTGGAATTACGGTTTTCTTGACGCGCTGGCCGGAGTGGTTCGATGTGACGAATGAGAGGCCGCTTCTGCAAATCGTCTGCGATTTCTTCGTACTCATACCGTTTTTTGCGAGTTTGTTTGTCATGTGGACCGTCTCGTATCCCCTGGAACGGCGGATGCGATTCGGCGACGCGGGGCCGCTCGAACAGGACGAGCCGGCAGCATGGCCGTTTCGTGCCTACATTGTTTTTCATCTTCGCCACTATGTTCTTGTCGTGGCGGTTCCGATGTCATTCATCTTGCTCGCCGCGAATCTGACGCGGGGGTATGCCGCCGAGCTTAAGGCGTGGAGCGGAATGCGATGGACACCGGACGTGCTGCTCGGTTTTGCGG
>JADFIX010000758.1:1025-3027 GCA_022566435.1 Planctomycetota bacterium | reverse complement strand
CCGGCGCCAGGGGGTCGAGGTTTCTCGGTTTGCCCTGCGTCCCCTGCTGGCGCTTCGCGACAGGCGGCTTTTCTACTTCGGGCGGAGCGAAGTTCACGCTGATCGGCCGATTTTGTTCGCCCACGCGCACCAGCAACTGTTGCTCGATGGGGGGTTCTCCTGCGGCCTCGAAGCGGAAGGTATGCGCGCCCGGGTCCACATCGATTGCCCTGCCGGCGACAGTTGCCAAAAGGCGATCGAGGTCGCGCATGATCGATCGCTTGGCAACCACGACCGATTCTGGCTGCGAATCATACGTCACGATCGCTTGGTCACGCGGATCGACCGGAAGGTGCTTGACGAACGTATCAAAACGCGTCATCAATGTCTCCGCCAGATTGCCGGCCCAAGCAGTGCGATCGGCGTACATCTGCACGATACCGCGAGCGACGGCGACAGTGCGTAGGGCCACCTGCCCGCGCCACACGCCGTCACCGGAATGCGATCCGGCCCGGTTCGGCATGAGCGCCCCGGCCAGTTCCTCGAACCGACCCGCGCTCAACAACAACTGAGCCGACGGCACCGCCGCAGGCCCCGGTGGTTTCGCCGCTGGGGCACTCCTCGGAATGGTCGAATTCGGCCGGTCCGGCGGTGAATCGACAGGTAGGGGCGGGGCGGCTTTCGTTCGAGTTTTGGCCGATGGGGTAGGACGGGCCGGCTCGGTCGAAAACGATGCATCCACCCTTGGAAGATCCGATTCCACCTTTACCTGCGGGCGCTCCGCGATCACCGCAGTCTTCGGTGAAGTCGCACCGGCGAGTCCTTGCGGTGCTCGCAAGCGCACAATCGGCAGTTGGACTTCCGTGCGCCATGTTTCGCGGCCTTTTACTCCGCCTTGGATATGGTAGATTTCAGTCACCGGTCCGGAAGTCACGTATCCATTTTCTCGAATCCACGCGCGGAGGCGAGCGAGATCGTGGGAACGATTCGCCGACGGTTCCTCTAACATCATACACGCGACCAATTCCGACGGATGGGTATCCGACCGGAACGATTCATCGGGTCGGAATCCCTCGGGCACAAAGAATCCAACTTCGGTGCGGAGGGCATCGACGGGCACGGCACCCGGTTTGTTCAGAAATCGCGCGTACATCGGACCTGGAAGGTCTTGCGCCATCAGATACCGGTGGAGTTCCGTGAATTGGGGTCCGATCGACCAATAATGGCCACGATGCTCACGGAAAGCGACACGCTGACTTGGGGTGGTCTTGAACGTGATCGCAAACGCTCTTGAACGCCGAAACTCTGTGTCGTCGCTCTGCGCGAATACGGCGGAGTGCGCCACAAGGGCCAGAATCATTGTCCGACAAGAAATGCCGGTCCAAAGGCGCATGGTCCACCGTCCTTTCATTCCTGATACCCAACGACTGACAACCGGTTGCAGATTTCACAACCCGCATCAGGCCGCGCCAACGCCCCCAAAACCAGGGGATCTGCCGGAATGTGGGTCCTGCTTGGCAGCGTGCAAGTCGTCGCGTAGTGTCTCATTACCTCAGCGAAGTCGCGGCATCCGGTGATGCACCACGATCGGTCATCGTACCGGTAATGATGGAACACAAGACCGAAGAAAGCCTATCATGAACGACTCAACTGCTACGGTTGCGGATTTGAAGCGGATTGTCCAGGAATTCGTTTCCGAGAGGAAGTGGGAGCCATTTCATGATGCCAAGAATCTGTCTACCGCCATTGCCATTGAAGCGGCCGAATTAATGGAACATTTTCAGTGGCTGCGCTCCGAGGAACTACCGGCCGTCCGTGACGATAAGGAAGCGATGAAAGAGATACGGGCGGAACTCGCCGATATCACGGCGTTCGTTCTTTCGTTCGCCGAGACCATGGGTATCGACCTCTCATCGTCGCTAGTGGAAAAAATGAAGCGAAACGCGATCAAGTATCCCGTCGACCGGTTCCTGGGGCGGTTTCGATAGGGTCAACTGGCGATGTCGGTCTGGAGGGCGGTTTG
>JADFIX010000758.1:0-1015 GCA_022566435.1 Planctomycetota bacterium | reverse complement strand
AATACTTGCGATCACGTCTTGCCACTGCTGGGCAACTTCACTGAATTCGTACTTGAGGGTGTCGGCCAAGAGCACATGGTCCTGCGATTGCAAGGCTTCCTTGACGCGTAGCAAGACACCCATCGGCTTGTTCACGACCGCGACCATGGGCTCGCCGCCAACCAGCGTCGTTTGAGGATCGATCTCCAACATGGTGATGGACTTGCCAATGGCTTCGTGGATCTGCTTCCAAACGCTCAAACAATCGTTCAGCGCCTGCATGCTTTCCGACGTCTTGCCTTCCGTAAGACCATCGGCAATCTGCTGACAGGCTTCTTCCGTTTGGGTGAGCGAAACAGCCGCCTGATCCATGGCGTCGGCGACAAGATCGTATTTGGTGCCGGTCACGACATCGAGTCGCTCAAATGAGGATGCCTGCCTCTTGAGCGTATCCGCCATCTCGTCCGCCGGTACCTCGTTGCCGTCGCAGCGGAGTCCGATGACCAACCGTCCCGCCTCGAACAGCTTGGTTTGGCTGTGCCTGAGCACGTTTTCCAGCGGTTCACTCGCCGGTAAGTCGATGTCCACTTTGGTTTCGTCGATGTAGAGTTCCATGGCGTCGTCCTGCTGTTCTGAGCGGTTGCCCGAATTAGGTTCCTTGCATTCGATATCGGATCATTGTCTCGGTCGGCAATAGTACATGATCGGCCATGCATCAATCCTTACCGCGAGCCGGTTTCGTTTCAAACGGTGGCGGAATCTTCCATTCGCCCAGCAGCGATACCATGTCGGTGACGGTAAGCATCCGTGGTAGGGCATACTGCTCGCCGTACTTGACTCCTGCACCGACGCCCTCCGCCCCGGCGATCGATCGAACGTAATGCTCCAGGCCTGCCAGACGAGAACCGTCGAACTGGGATCGATAGCAGCGAATCGCCTCGATCTTCTGTTCAATCGTGTCCGTAATGTCTACGACGAATTGGGTGTGCCAGTGGCTTACCTCGGCGGCGATACGCACCGGCCGCTGCCTGACCGC
>JADFIX010000757.1 GCA_022566435.1 Planctomycetota bacterium | reverse complement strand
GATATCTTCGTGGGTGTAGCCTCGCTTTAGCAGCTCCGTGGCGATGCTGGGCATCTTGTCCGGCGTCTCCAGGCCCTCCGGGTGGGTCGGGACGTCGGGGTAGCTCAGCCGCCTCTCGTGGAATTTGGTGCCCTGCTGCGACATGAGCACGTCGAACCACTCCTTGGTCTGGTCCTGGGTGTAGTCGGTCCCTATCCCTACGTGATCGATACCGATCCTCTCGACGAGATCGTCGATCGCGTCAACGTAGTCCGACAGCGTCGACTCCCACTCGTTCCTGAGGAACGGCGGAAAAGCGTTCGCCCCAACGCTCAAAGTGTAACGCCCTGGATTTTGGACGCGGCCACCCTCCTGCGGCTGGGGCGAACGAGTACACGTTACGATTATAGGCGCATTATCAGGTGTTTGTCGACCGGCAAACCTCGGCCATATCAAATTGAGAACGCCAGGCGCTCCCAATCGCGGCAGCGGCCTCCGTACGGCGTATTTCGACTTTAGGATGCACTTGCAATCAGTGGCGCGTTTCTGCTATGGTCAGCGTGCCCAGGGGGCGAGACTTCTTGCCGTGCGCGTGCGTACACTCCCCAGCCACCCTGGGCTCTTTTTTTGGGCAATCGCACAAACACAGCAACAACAAAATGGTCGCGCGGCGAATTGCCGGACTAGCAGTCTCGAGCGGGTGGTCGCGCGAAACGCAATGACGGTGTGCTACGCCGTCGCACTGGGAACCATGGACAGTGCCTGATCGAAATCAGCGATGATGTCTTCCGTGGCCTCCAGACCGACCGAAAGTCGGATCAGTGTTTCGGAGATGCCGCTTCTTGCCCGTTCTTCCGGTGAAAGGTTGGAATGGACGGCCTGTGACGGTCGTACCATTAATGTTTCCGGCCCCCCCATGCTGACCGCGACGGCGGCCAGCTCGGACTTCTTCAGGAATCGATCGGCCGTCTCGCCGCCGCCATGGAGTTCGAAGCTGATCATGCCGCCGAATCCGTCGAAGAGTTCAGCCGCCCTGGTATGCTGCGGATGACTTTCCAGACCTGGATAGTTGACCCGTTCGACGCCCGAGTGTTGTGACAAGTATCGTGCAATTTTCAATGCGCTTTCGTTCTGATATCGCACTCGTATGGCCAGGGTCTTCAGCCCGCGATGCAGCAGGAAGCAGGCATGCGGATCGAGCGAGCCGCCGAGGTGATCGAGACGTTCTTTGATGTGCCGGATCATATCGCGCTTCCCCGCGACCGACCCGGCGACGAGATCGCTGTGGCCGTTCATGAACTTGGTGCAACTCTCGATCACCAGGTCGATTCCCCACTCTGCCGGACGAAAGTTGACCGGGCTAGCGAAGGTGTTGTCGATGATGGATACCAAGCCGTGCTTCTTGGCGAACTTGGCGACGGCTTGGATATCCGCCACCTGCAACAGCGGGTTGGTCAGCGTCTCGATGTAAACGGCCTTCGTCTTCGGGGTTAGCCATTGTTCCCAGGAATCGGAGTCGTCGCCGTCGATGAACGAATGGGAAATGTCGTACCGCGGCACGTCTTTGGTCACGAACCCGTGCGTGCCGCCATACAGGCAGTCGAGGGCCAACAGGTGATCACCCGCGGAAAGAACTGTCAGAAGCGTGGCGGAAATCGCGGCCATGCCGCTCGATGTGACCAGCGCGTCTTGCGTCCCTTCGAGCGTGGCGATCTTTTCGTTCAACACGAGCTGATTCGGATTATTGTTGAGCCGAATATAACGAACGTCGTGATAGTTCGGCTCGCCATCGTAATCATAGGTACTCGACTGGAAGATCGGCATCACCACGGCGCCTTGTATTCGCGGACGCGGCTCGCCGGCGTGAATGAGTTGGGTTTCGATTGAGCGTTCCCTGTCGTTCATGCGGACCTCCATTCATCGCGCCTGAGTTTCGTGTGGGCCTAGCGTACGTACCTCCTGCCGAGTATAGGAGTACCGCAGTTGCCCGCAAAGCACCGCCGCGCTGCCCGCCATGCCCAACGCCCGCTTGCATGTCATTACGGGCATGGAACGACTGTCGTATCCTGGCATGGATCGGCCGGACAGCCGAACGGATAGAAGTCGCCCTGGAACGCAAATAACACGATCAACACATCGTTGAAGTTGGCAATTCTGTTGAGCACCTGCGGCTCGACATCGGTGACCGACGCGTGTGGCGCGCCGGGAAGACCCTTCCAAGTGTGGATCACCGCCAGCGCGTCGTCGATATTCATGATTCCTTGCGGTAGCGTCCATTCAGTGCCGTTGAAGAATCCAACGGTGTCTCCCCAGAAACGAAGTCCGCTGGGTTGATCGATCGTTTGTACGCCAAGGCTCTGGGTAAACGGGTTGCCACCCGTCGCCGTCGCGCGTACGTCGTAGCTCGCCACGGGACTGATCAGACAACCGCCGGCATGGACGACTGGTTCATTCCACACCCGCGTCACGGGACCGGCCGTGGTGAGCGCGGACATTCCGGTGATCGGATCGGGGACACCGACCCACGCGGACTGCCCCAGCGCATTCGGATGGTAGAGGGATGAGGTCATTGACACCTCGAAGGCTACCGGTTCGGTGTTGTTGGGCACAAACGAGATGTAGCGATTCTTCTTTCGCTCGTGCGGCGCCGGTGCCGTAAGCGGCGGATTCACGACCAAGCAAGTACTTGGTTGGCAAGTCGTGTCATCGCCGATATAAATGCCTAGTAGCGCCGTCACGCACTCCAAGCGCGTGGTTTGCGGCCGGCAGACGGCGTCCACCACGCAACACGCACCAAATCGCACACAATTCGCCGCGCTGCAAGCGACATCCACGCCCTGAAACAATCCGCCCAGCGCCGAACAACTGATCTCGCTCTCGTCGTCGATGCAGGATGCGTCGCCGAGACAGCAGCCGCCCTCGCATTCGTCGGGGATATCGTTTCCGTTTAGGTCATTAGAAAATCCGTCGGCAATGTCGCAGGCGTCGCCGATGCCGTTCGCGTTGCAGTCTTCGCATTCGTCCGGCACGCCGTTGTTGTCGCAGTCTT
>JADFIX010000756.1 GCA_022566435.1 Planctomycetota bacterium | reverse complement strand
ACGTAAGATGAAGCGATTTAATATTATTGATACATAAAAAATTATAAGGACGGCAATCGCGCTTTCGAGCAATGGGGTACGCTCAAGGCCGCGTCCGGCTCTTGGAACGGCTCATGCTCCTGGTTCGACGCGCACCACGCCGGGTTGCTGTCCGATCTGTTCCTAGCATTCTATACGCGATGGAAAGATGACCTGTGGGGTCCGGTGATTCGGACCGCGATCTACTGGTATGTTGCGGCGAATAATCGCGGAAGCGAGATTGGAGTCGACGCCGGGCTAATCCTCGCCCAAACGGCTCTTGAGAATCTGGCGTGGACCTACTGCGTCCAAGACCGGAAGATGGTTTCCCCTAGAGCTTTCGATCCAGGAGGTCTATCCGCAGCGGACCGGCTACGACTACTCGCCACCGCCCTAGGGATCCCGACCGAACTGCCCCGAAACTTCCGTGCGCTTCGCGCGAAGCGCGGAAATAAATGGGATGATGGCCCCGATGCCATCACGGGCATCCGCAATTCCGTTGTGCATCCAGCCAAGAAGAGCGAGTTTGCAGAGGGATCATACTTCGAGGCATGGAAGCTATCCCTCTGGTTTCTCGACTTGGTTTTCCTCCACCTGCTCGAACATGATGGCGAATACGCCAATCGCCTTTCGCAACGATGGATCGGCGAAGTCGAGACCGTCCCGTGGGGAAAAGGAGCGGACGCAAAAACCGCAAAAGAATAGTAAGTGAACGCGTGGCCCATCCTTTCAACGGCGGGTTTGCGATTCGTCAGCACGTCCGGCGAAAGTCACCGTTGACCAGATGAATCGAGACCCGAGGTTCAAGAACCGCAACAGACGCCCGCAGGATTTTCATGGGGGCAGAAAGCAGCTCGATCCTGTCCCACCTTCACGAGGAGTCCGACACTCGGTCGACTCCGTCCGCCGGAGCGACGTCGTGCTTTCGCTCAGGCGCCATTCCACATTCCGGACAAAGTTCGCCGGTTCCACCCTGCAAGTCGTATCCGCAATTGGCACATCTCCCGCCGCTACGAAGCTCATCGGGCAACGCCTTCTCGAGTTCCCGAGCGTGCAGGCGATTGATGACCAGCGTCACGATCACAGGAAGGGCGACCGATCCGATGACGAAGCTCCATGGACTTCCTGGCCGAAAAAACAAACAAGCGACTCCACCGACAGAGCTCATGCCAAGCACCCATAAGACCACACGCACGATTCGGCGAAATGATCCGCCCTTGGCCAGTGCATCGCGCCGAATTGACTCTGCGGTATGAGGGTTGTCGATGCCATGTAGGTCTTGCGCCATCATCACCTCTCGTTCTTGACGGGGGTCACTGATATCGATGATATTTGGTCAAATCGGGAAACGCGAACTTTTTGGGCTCCGCCGGAAGAATGGCAAGCGTCAACGGCGTAATACCGCGACCCACCGCTGGCCGAACAAGAAATCCACGCATTCGTCGACTATTCGTGAATAACGCCGCTATTTCGGTTATCTGCGCGGAAGCAGGACGTGGAGAAAATGCCTGGCCAATCGCGTCTCCACCGTTTCGGATGCGTGCATTTCAGCGTCCAATTTGCTATAATGAGGAGTCGGGGTGTTCAACGGGGAAGTTAGAACAATGCTTTCAAAGACCGAATCCGAATTTCGAAGGTCCTCCCAGCGGCGTCGCGCCTCGAGTTTCCTCTTGCTAACGCTCTTGGTGCCTACAACCGCGTTAGCGCAGGCGATTCAATTATTCGATAACATTCCCGGATCATTCGTAGACATCTCAGGCAGCAAACCACTCGTTATCGGTGCCGATGACGAAATAGAAATAACGACGTTCTTCGGCAACTTCGTGTTTCCATCCGGCATCATGGTCGTTGCAAACAACGGCGGTGTATCCTTTCAGAATCCACCGAGCAACGACCTCGCACCACTCAATGCCCCCTTGCCTTCTGCGGCAGCCTTTGGCGGTGGGCAGTCCGTCTTGGCTTATTGGGATGATTTCGACGACAAGGATGGCGAAGTTTATTTCTTCGAACAAGATGGTAGAGCAATCGTTCAATGGCACAACCGCCGTTTGGGCGCAAACCCAGCAAGCACGGCGAGGTTTCAGCTTCAGATTCTTCAAGACCCCGGACCGGCGGGACTTGTCGCACAGCTTGTCTTCAGCCATATCGAGCAAACGGGCGTCGAGGGTGGTTCCAGCGCAACAATCGGATACCAAGATGGCGGAGCCGGTTTTGGCAACGCTCAATGGAGTTTTGACACGCCTGGTGCCGTGTCAAATTCAACCGTGCCGTCGCTGGTCGTGGCTGACACATCGCCGGTACCCGCGACTTCGGACTGGGGGTTGATCGTCACGGCGCTCGCTGTGCTGGCAGCTGGTACATTATGCATCCGCAAGTGTCTTCGTTTGCAGCACCGCGCCTAACCACCGTCCTGGATGATGGAGTTTCGCTGCAAATTTCGGTATCGCTCCGCATCCGACGGTCTGTTCCAGGCCGTGTAGAGCGACACGAGTCGTTCAAGAATCAAGGGAGGCAACGGGCTAATGTCGGATTCATCGAACGCACGTTGGATGGTGATATGCACATCCAGCAATACAACTTCGGCTTCTTCAAACCGCCCGAGCGAAGTCAAGCAATGACCCAATTCGATTTGTGCCGTCACCACCTGCCGGTGTTCAGCAGGCAATTTATCTTTTGAGATCGTGAGTGCCTCGCGGAGCAACGGCTCGGATGCGGCAGCGTTGTTGCGCAAGAGAATTCTTCCCAGCACAAGCAAAGAGCCTGCAATTCGAGGGTGATCGGGCGGGAGCTTGGCTCGGCGGATTTCCAGCGATTCACGGGCAAGTGCTTCGGCCTCTGCGAACCGATCGGTGGACATCAGCAGGGCCGCCAAATTGCCGGCCGTGCTCGCTACGCTCCGCGCCGAAGGCCGCGAGAACATCCTGATCGTCCCGGCGAGTTTCTGCGCCGACGCCGGCTGGCTGCTGTCACCGGATTTCCGCAGCAACACCGATCTGCTGGAACTGCGTTATCAATGGAAGA
>JADFIX010000755.1 GCA_022566435.1 Planctomycetota bacterium | reverse complement strand
ATTGATAGAACTTATCAATAAAGCACCCCCAGGTACTAGCCCAGGGGATGTTATTAGCGGTTTACAAAGGCGGGGACACACAATACAAGGATCGAGAAGTCCGTACGATGCATGACGATTCCTTTATGTTCAAACTCGGTCCGACCGGATACGTTCCGGCAGCGACCGACGAGTCTCACAAGTACCCTCGGGATATCTCGGGTTTGTCGCAATTGGTACACTACGCCAACGGTGACCGCTACGAACTTGGCCGGCGGAGCATCTCAGATGAGTATCGTAGGGCAATTGACCGCCTGTTCGCAAGTGCGACGGATAGATTCGTGGGAATCGGTCTGTGAGCGACATGCGTGGGGCTTGCTCGACCACTCGGCAACGAACGGTAACGACTTGTCAGCGACGGCGTTCGGAAGGACAATGGGAAGACGCGGGAATGATCGAGAGCATTCGCCCGCACCAAAGATGGAACGCGGAGGGCGGGTATGCCCCTCCGATAGACGCCGTCGTCGAATGACGCGTAGGAGCGCGGAAACTGGGATGAGGGACGACTTATGAAATACGTAGTGGCGCTGATTGCCGCATTGGTGTTGAACGCTTGTGCGAACTTGCTGATGAAGGCAGGCATGACGACGATCGAGAAATCCGGCGGCGTGCTGCGGGATGGGATTTCGGCGGGCGTGAAAACCGTGCTCACCAGTCCGATCCTGGTCATCGGACTTTCCTGTTTTGCGATCAACGCGGTTCTCTATATGTACGCCTTGCAGAGCAAATCGCTCAAAATTAGTCTGGCTTATCCGATCATGGTCGGCGGCGGCTATGCCCTGATCGCGCTGGTCGCGCGGATTCATCCGGCCTTGAACGAACGTTTGTCGTGGGGACAGGTTGGCGGCGTGGCCCTGGTGCTGATCGGTATCGTGCTGATCGCCACGCAGAGCGGGACGGCCGGCGCACAGACATAATATCCATCGTAATCAGAAGGGGCCTTATGGCTGACCAATCAAGAAATCAAGGATCGGGCATCGTACGTGCCATTGCCTTTCGACCGACCGACAGCGACCCGATGCGCGAAATCGAAGAGTGCCGTGTGCTTGTCAATCGAGGCCTGGAGCTGGAGAACAGGCCGCCCGGCAAACGGAGTCTCACGCTGCTTTCGCGCGAGTCATGGATCGACACCTGTCGGGATCTCGGGGCGGACCTACCGTGGTGGATGCGAAGAGCGAACCTGCTCGTGGAAGGGTTCGATCTGGCGGCCACCATCGGACACACGGTGGAGATCGGCGCCATTCGCGTGTACATCCACGATGAAACCAGACCGTGCAAACTCATGGACGAGGAACATGTAGGCCTAAGAGCCGCTCTAAAAGGTGAATTTCGAGGCGGCGTGTTCGGGCAAGTTCTCAACGAAGGTATCATCAGCGTCGGCGACGAAGTACGTCTGGCGGTTTCCGGCAACGGCGGTGGGGCTAGGGCCGCCGAAACGCCGCCTACAGGCTCGCCTTGATATGCTGATAGATCGCTCTGGTCGCCGCCGAGCGATTGAGCGTATAAAAGTGGATGCCTGCGACGTCGGCCTCCAGCAACGCGAGGCACTGCTGCGTCGCGTGATACGTGCCGATATGGCGCACGGCTTCGGTGTCGTCCTCCACGGCTTCGATTTTCTTGCGAAGCCCTTTGGGAAGCGTAGCGCCGCACATCGTGGTAAACCGCTTGACCTGCTTGACGCTCAGGATGGGCATGATTCCCGCGACGATGGGGACCTTGATGCCGATTTTCTCCGCCCGCTCGCGCAATGACAGGAAATGATCGTTGTCGAAAAAAAGCTGGGTAATCAGAAAATCCGCCCCGGCGTCCACTTTGCGCTTGGTGTGCTCCAGGTCTATGTCCAATCCGGCGGACTCGGGATGGGCCTCGGGGTAGCACGCCGCCCCGATGCACATTTCGCTTCTGCCGCGGATGAACTCGATCAACTGGTTCGCATGGGCGAACCCACGCTCGGTCACGTGGAACTCGGATTGTCCGGACGGCGGATCACCGCGCAAGGCCAGCACGTTGTCGATTCCCGCCATCTTCAGACTGTCCACCACCCGTCCCAGATCCTCGCGCGTCGCTTCCACACAGGTGAGATGGGCCATGCTCTCAATACCGATGTCGGTCTTGATGCGTTGCACGAGATCCAGCGTCTTGCGTCGCGTTCCGCCCCCGGCGCCGTAGGTCACGGACACGTAGGTGGGGTCGAGCGGCTTGAGCGACTCGATCGTGCGATGGAGGTCCCAAAAGCCGATATCGTCCTTCGGTGGAAAGAATTCGAAGGAAAGTGACGGGCGCTTTTTGTCGAGTTCATCGCGGATGCGCATAGACTAGCACTCTACTGGGCGCGGCAGGATTCGAACCTGCGTAGGCATACGCCAACGGGTTTACAGCCCGCCCCCTTTAGCCTCTCGGGCACACGCCCTCCCACGATGCCTGGCGGTGTTTGATCATCCGCAGGCATCGCAAGATTGGCGGTACTTCTACCGCAAGACGAGCGATGGGACAACCCTTAACCGATCCGAATGGAAACAACTCGTTCGGATCAGCGCCGAACGCACGCACCTAGGGCGACGGCTCGCGTTTCTCGCAACTCGCTCACGATGTCCTCGCCCGCGATCGCTCAGGCGGTTTGTACGAGGAAATCCAGAAGGCCAAAGATACTCGCCAAGAGAAACGACGTGAAAAACAGGAAAAACGACATTTCGTATTCACTCCTTTGAAGTTCGCTGTGTCAAACGGTCTGGATCAGGCCCCCGAGGGAAATCGCATAGATAAGACCCAGGATCAAACTGATGATGACGATGGCGGCGTACATGAGGAATCCTTTCCTTTGTGATTGACATCATCGGCCCCTGACCGCGTTTCGGTCGGTTCAGCCGCTGTAACTCTATCGGCCCATTTGGCAGCTGGCAAGTAGTCGGCCAGACTGTGCGGATCACAGTACAAATGGATCGTGGTGGACCGTAGCCTCACTGCTGGCAACATCTTCGCCGCCATCTCCGGTCTGTTCCGT
>JADFIX010000754.1 GCA_022566435.1 Planctomycetota bacterium | reverse complement strand
TGTAAGGTCTCCATCCGTGCAGCAATTCGACGCGTCTTTTGACGCGGACGGAAAACTGACGGCCATCGAGCACGCGGCGGCGGCGGGTTGGCCGACGCTGGCAATGGCGCCTTTCTTCATGCTCGACGGCATCGACGGCAAGGGCAAGTTCCACGGGTTCGAGATCAACGGCGCCGATCACTGGTACACGCTGCAGAATCATCGCGTGCGAACGATCAACAACGAGCTTGCCCAGCGTACGTTCCTGCCAGGCTGGTTGCGCTCGGTTGGTCCAGGCTGGATCGGCTGGGGTGTGGAGTCGTTCATGGACGAGCTTGCTGGCATAACAGGTGAAGACCCGATCGAGTTTCGATTGGCGCGTCTCGACGGCGCCGGCAAGAACGCGGGCAATGCACCGGAGTCAGTCGGCGGTGCCACGCGCCTGGCAGCGGTTCTCAGGGATGTCCGCGATCGTTCTGGCTGGGGGAAAGAGCTGCCGGACGGTGAGGGATTCGGGGTTGCTGTTTGCGGAGGCCAGGAGCGCACGATGCCAACCTGGATTGCGTGTGTTGCTCATGTCGCGGTGGACCAGGATGCCAAAACAATAAAGGTCAAAAAAATCTGGCAGTCGATTGACTGCGGCACGGTTGTACACCCGGACGGTGCGATGGCGCAGGCCGAGGGCGCGACGCTGTGGGGCGTCAGTCTTGCGGTGCACGAAGGAACGACGTTCAAGGACGGGCAAGTCGTGGATCGCAACCTCGATACCTACACGCCGCTGCGGATGGCCGATGTACCCGAGCTCGACATCAAGTTCATGCAAAGCACGGAATTCCCGACCGGATTGGGCGAGCCACCCGTGATCCCTGTTGCCCCGGCTATCGCCAACGCAATTTACGCGGCCAGCGGGATACGTGTGCGAGATCTGCCGATCCGAATCTAATACGTCATGCTGGATAAGACCAAACAGGACTGGGGAGCTCAGGCGGCCGCCATCGAGATCGAGGGTCGTGCATTCATCAACGGTCGATACGAGGATGCGTTGGCCGGAGAGACTCGTGCATCGATGAGTCCTGCGGATGGCCGGAAGCTCGCCGATGTCGCGAGTTGCGGGACGGAAGATGCTGATCGTGCCGTCGTCAACGCGCGAGCCGCGTTCGAGAGTGGCGTCTGGGCGTCGATGGCGCCGGCCGACCGAAAAATGGTGCTCGTGCGCTGGGCGGAATTGATCCTGGAGCATGCCGACGAAATCGCGCTGCTCGAGAGTCTTGATGCGGGCAAACCGATCGGCGACACCACGGGCGGCGATGTGCCAGCCGCCGCCCGCACCATCCGTTGGAGCGGCGAGGCAATCGACAAGGTGTACGACCAGGTTGCGCCGGTCCCGGCCAATTGCCTGGCACTGGTGCAGCGTCTGCCGCTGGGCGTCGTTGCGGCAATCGTGCCATGGAATTTTCCGCTCACGACGACGGCGTGGAAGCTCGCGCCATCTTTAGCGACGGGTAATTCCGTCATTCTGAAGCCAGCCTCCAATACACCGTTGTCGGCACTACGCATTGCGGGTCTGGCCAGCGAAGCGGGCTTGCCAGACGGTGTATTGCAAGTTCTGCCGGGTCCAGGGGGAAGCCTAGGCCGGCACCTCGCGTTGCACAACGATATCGACGGATTGACGTTTACCGGCTCTACCGAAGTCGGCAAGCAACTCATGCGGTACTCGGGCGAGTCCAATCTCAAGCGCACCTTCCTGGAACTTGGCGGTAAAAGTCCCAACATCGTTTTCGCCGATGCGAATCTGGAAAAGGCAGCCGCATTTGCCGCGATCGCAGTGTTTTATAACGGTGGCCAGACTTGTACCGCGGGTACGCGACTGATCGTCGAAGAAGGTATTCGGGAACAGTTTGTCGAGATGGTAGTCGCACAGAGCAAAAAGTGGATGCCAGGCGATCCATTGGATCCGGCGACGACTATGGGCCCCATGATCGATGCCGCGCAGCTAAACACGGTTGCGGAGTACGTTGATATCGGTCAGGCGGAAGGCGCCTCCCTCGTGACCGGTGGCAAACAAATCATGGCCGAGTCGGGCGGTAGCTATCACGAACCAACCATTTTCGATGGCGTCAAAAACAGCATGCGCATTGCGCAAGAAGAAATATTCGGACCCGTGATGTCGGTCATTGGTTTCAGGGACGCCGAGGAAGCCGTGGCAATTGCAAATGACTCGATTTATGGCCTGGCCGGCGCGGTATGGAGCAACAATATCAATACGGCGCACCGGGTTGCCGCTGCGGTGCGGGTCGGAACAATGGGCATCAATAACTATTTCGGCGGTGACATCACGGTGCCGTTCGGGGGGTTCAAACAAAGCGGCAACGGGCGTGACAAGTCGATTCACGCGTTCGATGACTACACCGAACTGAAGACGACCTGGATTGAATTCGAGTAGAACATAAGCATTAGCCCGCTGGCATCGCGTTTTCTGCTAGTCTTCAAGGTATAACAAAAAAGGAGAACCGCCATGGAAACAGCGTGGATACAGGTCTTCGTGCTGATACTCAGTGAGTGTGTGGCTCCTGCGGGCAAGGTTGTCTGCCAGGAACACGAAATCGAAATGCAATTCCTCAGCAAGGCCGAATGTGAAGTTGCGCTCGAGCAAATGATTTCCCTGAAAGATCAGTTTGAAAACGTCATTGTGAATCGGCAACGATCGAGTTGTACAGCCTCTGCCCGGCAGCAAAATGTGTTTGCGAGTCTCGAGGAGGCAAAGAGTGCGGCGAGTGATGGTGTTGGCTGGCGGGATCCGCAGGATGGCGAAGTGCAGATGGCGGCATCCAGCGTGTCACATCAAGGTCGGGTCGAAAAACTGACATCGTGTGAGGAGTCTCAGGGCTTAGCGCCTTGCAAGATCGGTGACATCATCATCGAAGGTGAAGATATTTTTGGTGACGGCGTCAACATAGCCGCGCGCCTGGAAGGATTGGCGGAGCCGGGCTCCGTCTTGGTCTCACGGACGGTTTTCGATCACGCCAAGGGCAAGGTGACCGCAACCTTTGAGGACCTGGGCGA